>JASJBF010000042.1 GCA_030066685.1 Kiloniellales bacterium
GGCCGGGGGCCGGGAGCGAGTTGATGAGCAAGTTGGTCGCCCGCACCGCCTCGACCTGCGGGCCGCCGTCGTCGACCAGTCGGGCGCCCAGTCGGCGCAGGGTGGTTGTCGCCGACGCCACGTCCGCCTCCGTTTGCGGCCGAAGGTCGCCCGGCTCCGGCGCGGGCAGCAGCGACACCCGATCGCCGACCAGGACCGACACTCTGACGGCATCCAGCCGGGCGACCCGGGCCGCATCCAGGGTCGCGTAGACGCTGGTGACGGTGCGCGCCGCCCTCAGCGTCAGCAGGTCGCCGGCGGGCAGATGACGCGTCGTCCCGTCCGCGCGCTCGACGATCAAGGTCAGATCGCTTGGGTCGATCGCGTGGTAGACGGCGCCGGCCGCCGGAATGGGCCGCGACTGCTGCAGGCAGAAGCTGGTGAGCTCCGCCCGACATTTGCCGTCCGCGCAGGTCATCGGCGTGGCCTCGCCCTTCGAGGCGACGAGGGCGAGGATCTGCGGGGCCGCGACGGCTCTGTGACCGACCCCGGCGAAGGCCGTCGCGAGCACGGCCAGCACCAGCGATTGGAGAAGACGAGAGGAAGACATGGCGTTACCTCCGGTCCAGGATTGAAAACGAGTCAACGACAATCACCCAACCCGGCCGATACAGGCTACGCCAGGATCGGCAAAATCACCAGCCGCCCCGCCCGCGTCCCTCCCCGAGACCCACGCCACGCCCCTCCGATCGCCGCCGGCCCGCGCGGGAAACCCGTTTTCGCCCTCCGCGTTCCTCTTCGGGACAGCGGCGAAGGAGAGCTTGGCGGGCTGTTCGATGGTGGCCGACCGACTTGCCGATGGACCGCTTCGGGTCAGAGTTCGGTCCTGGCGGTCCTCACCCATCCGCCGCGGCTATCGCGGGCAGAGCAGACCTCGAGACCAAGAAGCCGGACATCGCAACCAGAAGGTCCGAAGTTCAAGGCTAAGCGGACATGTAACGGACGCGACCGAGACGGCAAGGTCTAGCCAAATTGGGGCTTAGGTGCACTCCAGGACATCGACTCTGGACAGCTCGCCACCTTATAGGATTAGCGCCAAGGTGGTTGACGATGGTCACCATGTGGCAATTCAGCTCGTGGAGGTCGCGGTATCCTGTGCAGCTTGGCGGATCAGAAATCCGCCTAGCGGAGTTGAGCTTGGACTGACCACGCGAATGTGGTCAGAGGCAGCAGTACAGGTCAGGCAAATCTAAGGACAGTTGAAAATAAGCTCTGGTAGTCCCAATTCGCTTCTCCAAAGTACTAATTTAGGGAATTGACGGCTATGGCGGACGCAGAAGACCCCATGATCTGCTATAAATGCACAGACGACAGCTTTCTGAAAGAGCGTGTGCGTGAGGAAGGGAAGAGACGAACTTGCTCATACTGCAAGAAGAGGCGCAAGAGCGTCCGGCTGCATCGGCTTGCCGAAAAAGTTCATGATGCACTGAACGCACACTTCGACCTGACGCCAAGCGAGCCGGAAGGGCTTGAATATACATGGGCCAAAGAGTTTGGCTGGGAGCGCAAGGGCGAGGACGTGGATCAGCTCATAGCGAGTATGGCCGGGCTTGATGATGAGCCAGCCAACGATATCCAGGAATACCTTTCGGGCAAGTATTACGAACCCTTCGACGTCGATCTGGATGACCCTTACGGGAGTGACGCACGCTACGAAGAGAAGAAGCCGGATGAATATAATTTCCGGGAAACATGGGACTTCTTTCGCGGCGAGATTCGCGCCCGGTCACGATTCTTTAGCAATCATGCGCGCAATGCTTTAGATGAAATCTTCGGCGGCATGGAGACGCTACAGACCTTCGATCGAAAGCCCGCCATTTGCCAGATAGGCCCGGATGATAAGGACCGCTATATCTACCGCGGGAGAAAAGCGCTATCGGGGCCGGAAATGCTGGAAATGCAGAAGGACCCGGTAAAGGGGCTCGGCCCCCCGCCATCACGCAATGCCACGGCAGGACGAATGAACGCGTCCGGTATATCTGTCTTTTACGGTGCTATGGATGAAGAGACGTGTATTGCCGAACTCCGCGCCCCGGTCGGAAGCCTTGTGGCGATAGCCCGGTTTGAATTTATTCGCCCGGTTCGGCTACTGGACTTCGATGTGCTGACCAGCGTGTATGTGAAGGGCAGCTACTTCGACCCTGCCTATGGCTTGCACTTGGGACGTGCAGCCTTCCTAGGAAGCCTTGTCCACGAAATCAGCCAGCCTGTCATGCCACGGGACGAAGAATTTGAGTACCTCCCGACTCAAGCTGTATCGGAATACCTGGCGTCCTGCGTCGAGCCGCCACTTGACGGCATCATATTCCGCTCCTCTCAAACGGCTGGAGAGGGCCGTAACATCGTTCTTTTTAACCACGCCAGCAAAGTGGTCGAGTATGATCTTCCGAAAGGCACTAAGATTCGGTACGGGTACCGAGGTGATGAGGACGATGACAGCATTGTGATAATCGAGGAAACCCCGCCTGCAAAACTGGATAATTCGAAGCGCCGCTCGGGCTTCGATCCATTCGAGTTCATAGGCGCATCTGATTGGAGCGGGAATGTAAATGAGGAGGACTACCCAAATTACTACAACCCCAGTTTGCGGCTGGATGTTAAGAGCATCAGGGTCTTCACCATCAAGAGCGTTCAATACAAGAAACAGGAGCACTTCGTAGACCGGCATCGTGTCACGAAAGGCGAATCAAAATAAAACTCTTGTCGTCGAGAAGATTCGCCAAAAGATGGCGCAATAAGATCAAAAAGATAATAGCGAGAATTAGGGCCAATGATACCGCAGGATTTCAGTTGGCAATTGCCTGCGCGTTGCGCAAGGCTTATCGAGGAACTGGAGCACGGCCTCCCGGAGATGGACGGCGGCCACCTTCGCACCACGTTCCTGCTGAGCATGGCGATGCCGCTGCTGACAATCCCCCACCAGGTACTGATTGGAAACAATCGTCTTGTCATGCGCGACGTAAACCGCCTCAGGCGCGATATAGCGCCTGTTATGCAGGCACCATTTGGAGAAGCACCATTCCGGGCCAATGACACCTGGTACTATCTTCCTCTTGCCGACAGACCGGATCACCCCTTTGCAATCACGCCCAATGATCGCGGATTGCGTGATGCCGGGTACGGGGAAGCGGCGGAAGCGCTTCCTACAAGTACTGTGTTCGATGGGCTTCGTCATGCGCTAGCGCACGCAGGCGTGATCTACCTGGACGAAGAGGGATACTACCGTCCTGCCAACCAGGCCAGGATGCTGGCCTTCATCTCGGAGGACAGGAACCCCAACCCGTACATGGTGCTGGGCATCATGGAGGAAGATTTCTCGCGCTTTCTGCGAGGCTGGGCCGCATGGCTTGGCGAGCTGGGCGTCAATGATATTGCGCTGGGAGCATAGGCAGCATCTGTGATGGATGTGCGAGGGGAAACTCCGAAGAGGTTTGTCGCAGCGACGATGCTGGGGACCAAGTAATTTGGCAAAAGGTGGTCCGGTTCGCCAGCTATGATGCGGGTATGATCTGCTGCGAACTGGAAAGGATGGTCAGTGATTTAACCGGGCGGGTAAGAGCAACATAGAGGTTTTTCCGGCAAAGCCGGTTCGCATCAATGATGACGGCGTGATCGAACTCAAGACCCTTCACAAGTAATGTGCTGCCGATGCTCTTCCTGCCCAGCCTGCGGCCCGAATGGCGAATGCGATTCTGAATTTGCCACACGGCATCTGCCAGAGTATCGCTTTGATCCGTTGCCATGAGCCGCACGGCGGCGCACAAGGCAAAAAACATTTCCCGGCGATATAGCCGCGTATCGGGCCTCCGGCGTAGCGCTTCAAGCAGGGCGAGAACCGGCTTGTATGACTCTGACCGGACGATTTGCAGGCAAGAGGGAAGCAGATCAGCAAACGGCTTCGCGCCAAGGCCGCCGCCTTTCACATGAGACTGTACGGCCTTCCGAAGACCGGCCTTGTTTATTCCCGTCATGCAATCTGCGGCACCTTCTGTGACGGCTTCAAATCGCTTGTAACCTTGGGTCTTCGCGATCCGCTTCGCGATAGCAAAAAGGTCCGGGCATCCGACCGGCTCTATGGTCGAAAAACCAAACTTGGAAAGCTGCTGGGCCAGTTTTGACCTGCTGGTGGGATTGGCCTCATCTCCAATGATAACCAGCTTCTCGTTGTCAGATACCTGTACCGACTTGCAAGCACTAAGTCCGGCTTTAAAGCGCTGTATCCTTTCCTGCTGGGTTTTTTCATCTGCCGGAAGGTATCTCCAGCTCACACAGCTGGGGCTATTTGACAAATCCACGGGCTGACCGTTTTCCAGCCGCACCCGGCTTGTTTGCAGCCATTCGGCAAGTGCGTCGTTCCCCTGCGCCTTCCACCGCCAGGGATTCGTGAGCTGGCCTGCATGGGGAAAGACCGGGAATACGTCTTTGTCCCAATCGACAGGCGTCTGCCCCTTGAAATCAAAGATGGCCTGCAACGGGTCGCCGAATATGCAGGTGGGCAGGTGGCCTGCCACAGAGCGTATGATTTGATGCTGCGGCCTGGTGCAATCCTGGTATTCGTCTACCAGCACACGGTCATAGGACGCGCCAAAAACATCTGATACCGCACCGCTTTCAATGAGCCGGGCGGCGCATTCGTAGACGGTGTTCCACTCCTTGTCATTCGGTTGCAGGGTTGTAAGTCCCGAGCGCCGGGGAAATGAGGCGGCAAAGCGCAGCGACAATGAAGCGATAGTATCAATGCGGAACCTGTCATCGGGAATGCCGTGTTTCTTAAGGCGTGCCCGCAGGGCGTCGACTCCGGCATGGGTATGGGTCAGTATAAGGCGGCGGCCACCGGGAATGCCGGTGGCACGGGCTATCTGCTCGGTCTTGCCACAGCCTGCGGCTGCAATGATGGTGCCGCGACGGACTGTGGCGGCGGTCTCGGCGATCTGGTCGTCATCACCGCTACTCATCAACCCATTGCCGGACTTCACTGATACACGCGACAAGCGGCGTCTGCGCGATTGCAGGCAGTACCGGAGCGATGATTGCGGCGACTTCCTCGCCGTGATCAATCCGCTTGAACCAGCTCTTGTCTTTCGTCTTTGCAGCTTTGCCGAACGCGGTTCGGTGCTGAACGTCATCGAGCGACTGAGGCAAAGCAAGGTCGTCGAGTTCTTGTAGCCCTTGCCTACCAAGAATGATGTTGATCGTGTGGAGCACACTTTGCTCGGCGCTGACCGACGTGGCGTATCGAATGAGGTCAATCACTGTTTGCCAGGGCACATCCCGAAAGATGCGCTCTTCAGTGGAACAGTTACCGTCCCACTGGATAACGACGCCACCCTTCGCCTTCACACGTGCCAGGATGTCGGGGTTCGGCTCTTCGTCTGAGTCGAGCAGAAGCGCCACGCAATAGCCAAGATCAAGAAGGCTTTCAGCAATCTGCGGCCCGCTGTCCTTACCACCGCCATTGATCGGAACGACACCCTGGAACGCAAAGGACGGCATTTTGCTGTCGGTCCAGAATGCATCAAGGCCGCGCACAAGACCGGCTTCAGTCTTACCCTCCCCCACCAGTATCCGCCTTGCCAGAAAGGCTTCAGGTGAAGTGCGAAGATGCCGTTGAGCAGTATCGGCGTCGGGAATGGCGGCGGCAACTGATTTTACGGTGGTTTTTCCCGCACGCGCCTGCACCACCTGGATATCAGACGCTGATAGCTCACAAACTACGACAGGGGAATGGGTGGTCGTGAAAATCTGTGGCTTCCGCGCTTTGCCTTCTGTTTCGCGTGCGGACTTCAAGAACTTAAGCAAACGGGCAATACGGTGCGGCTCAAGGCCGTGCTCAACTTCGTCAATGAGCGCGATGTGGGAACCGCTGGCAGCCTCGTGTTGAAGGGCCGAAACCAGCAAACGGGATGATCCTGTGCCGAGGCGGCGCAACGGCAGCTCGCCATCATGAAGGGCAATGCCGCCCGTGTTGATGCTGACACTCTGGATATCAAGCTCGGCCCGGTACTTGTCCGCGACCGGCACGGAGAAGGCTTTTCCCAGCTCTTGAACCTTTGCGGCGGTATCGGTGAACACGTCCTGGTCCGGGGACTTGAACGCCTGCCGGGCCGCGCGGCTGGCTTCGGCTAGCCGCAGATTCACGTTCTCGCCGGATTCCTCGATCTGGCTCAATACGGACTGGCGGCCCCAGCTTAGATGCCGCTCGGCAAACGGCCCCAGCCGCGAAGTGGCAAGCTGCCTCATATCCTTGTAGCGGATTACGGGCGGGTCGGATGCACTTTGTGCGATTCGCTTGTTGTATAATCCCCATCTGGCTTCCAGGGACTTGTCGATAACAACCCTGATTGACAGCACGCTTTCAAGACCGTCGCCCGGTTCATCATCAAGGGCTTTTTCGGCGGCGTTCCAGCCACGCAAATGTAGGCCATACTTGGTTTCGGTGAGAAAGTCAGCAGGCAGGTCGCCAATTGTAACAGTTATGCAGATTCGATTTTCAACATTGAGATGATAGAAATCTGAATCGTCCGCAAAAAGGTAACTGCGGGGATTAAGGGCCAGCTCTATGGCATCAAGGATTGTTGTCTTGGTGGAATCTCCTGGCCCGACCAGGCAGTTCATACCGTCCCGCACGGGCCAGGTCATAGAGTCTATACCGCGAAAGTTCTCTATCTCCACTAACCGAATGCGCATGGCAGGTAGTCTTAGCGTAGTACGCCATAGTTGCAACAACTATCGCTGCGCACGTATCTGGATTGGTTCCAAGTGACATCTGGTATTGAGCCGGCGAAGATAGGTTTACCGCTCGTAGTCATCATCGCGGCTGCGCGCCCGGGCTGGCCTTGTCCGAGCGCAGCGGCACCGACACTAAACACCTTACCGGCCCGCCTTCCCTACTCGGCCGCGAGCGCCGACGGCGCCGCCGCCATCAGCCGCCGGGCGACCCAGCGGTGGAAGCAGTGGGTGGGACCGTCCATGGCCGGGGAGAAGACGCCGCCCGCATAGGCCGGCGAGGCGCGGCCGCGCTGCATGCGCTCGACGACCTCCTGGTCCTCGGCGAAGACCTCGCGCCAGCCGCGGTGGTTCTCGGCGCGCAGGCCGGCGTAGGCAGGCCCGGCCGGCGCGTCGCCGAAGTAGTAGATCTCGAAGTGCTCGCGGCAGCGGTCCGGCGCCGCCGGGTCGATGCGCACGGCGTAGAAGTGGTCGCGGTGCAGGCCCAGCAGGACGTTGGGGAAGAGCGCGACGTACTCCGCCCCCTCCTGCCATGCCGGCGGCAGGTCCGGGGCCGCCGGGAAGGCCAGGCGGCCGTCGCCGAGGCGCTGCCGATAGGCGGTGCTGCCCTGGCCGGCGAAGCCGGGTTCGGCGATGTCGTAGTGGTCCTCGATCCGCGAATAGCTGTTCAGCCCCGGGTGCACCCAGGGCAGGTGATAGGCCTCGCAGTAGTTCTCGACCGCCAGCTTCCAGTTGCAGGCGAGCTCGAAGAAGATCGAGGAGTCCAAGCCGCCGTGGCGCAGCGGCAGGCCCTCGAAGGCCGACCAGCGCGCCGCCAGGGGTGCGATGTGTTCGGCGAAGTCCGGCGCCGTGCCCGAGAGGTCGGCGAAGACGACGTCGAACCAGACCGCGCTGCGCACCGGCTTGAGGCCGTGGCGGGCGCGCTCGAAGCCCGGGCAGTCGTTGCGCCCCGGCCCGCCGATCATCGGCGTCTTCACCAGGCGGCCGTCGAGGCCGTAGGTCCAGGAGTGGTAGGGGCAGCGCAGGTGATGCTTGACCCGGCAAGCTTCGGCGACCAGCTCCAGGCCGCGGTGGCTGCAAACGTTGTGGAAGACCCGGATCTCGCCGGCCTGGTCGCGCAGCAGGATCAGCGGCAGGCCCATGAGGTCGAGCGGACGGACGTCGCCCGGCGCCGGCACGTCCTTGCCGAAGCCGATGCAGGCCCAGGTCGCGGCGAAGAGCCGCTCGCGCTCCAGGCGCCAGGCCGCCTCGGAGGTGTAGAGCCAGTTGGGCAGGCCGCGCGCGTCCTCGATCGGCCGGTCGACGGCGGCCAGGTCGGCCAGCGCGTCGCCGGCCTCCGCCGCCGGCGCGCTCGGATTCCGCAGTCCTTCGGTCATGGCCGCCTCCCCGGCTGTCCCGCCTCCCGCCATCACAGCGCCCCCGGCGGGAGCCGTCTCTCCGAAGAGCGACCCGCGCGATGTCGCGGACCCGCCCTTGACGCGCGCGGCACAAGCGACTGGACGCGGGCGCCGGGCCGACCCACATGATCCTAGAGCCAAGCCAAAGGGAGGTTTGAAACATGGCAGTCGCGACCTTTGCGGCAGGATGCTTCTGGGGCGTGGAAGCGGCCTATCGGCGGATCGATGGCGTGACCTCGACCGCGGTCGGATACACGGGCGGACACACCGCGTCGCCCAGCTACAAGGAGGTCTGCAGCGACACCACCGGCCACGCCGAGGCCGTGCAGATCGAGTACGACCCGGCGCGGGTGAGCTACGACCAGCTGCTGGACGTCTTCTGGAACATCCACGACCCGACCCAGCTGAACCGTCAGGGGCCCGACTTCGGGTCGCAGTATCGCTCGGCGATCTTCGTCCACGACGACCAGCAGGAGGCCGCGGCCCGCGCGAGCAAGGCGAAGCTGGCGGCGGAGGAGCGCTTCAACGCCCCGGTCGTCACCGAGATCGTCGCCGCCCAGACCTTCCACCTGGCCGAGGACTACCACCAGCAGTACTTCGAGAAGCAGGGCTTCCGCCGCGGCGGCCACTTCTAGGCCGTCCATAGCGCGGGCGCTCGAGCCTGCCGGAAAGCGGCGCCTGCGACATCCGGATGCCGTTACCACGGCGCCCGGGGGTGGCCGCCCTGCGCCCGCGTCGCGGCCCCGGGCCGAGCTTCAATGGATTGAATTTAAATAAAAATTTAGGCGATCCTGCTAGCCTTTGTTAGCCCTTCGAGGGTAGATTACGGCCTCCTCGGGACAGCAGAGAACCATGGGCAAGCTCGATCCGACCCTGCTCCGGACCTTCGTCGAGGTCGCGCGCCGTGGCGGCGAAGCGGCGGCCGCCGAGGGCATGAGCCTCTCCGCGTCCGACGTCAACCGCCGGCTCAAGGCCCTGGAGCTGCACCTGGGCTACCCGCTCTTCGAGCGCCGCGGCGCGGACCTGACCATGACCCCCAAGGCGCGGCTGCTTTTCGACCACCTGGATGCCGGCTTCACCGCCGCGGACAAGGCCGAGCTGCGCCAGCGCGAGGCGGCCGGCCAGCAGCGCCTGATCGTCTCGGCGCTGCGCACCTTCGCCAAGGGCTGGCTGACGCCGCGGCTCGCGGCCTTCGCCCAGGCCCATCCCGAGGTCGCGCTGCGGGTCGACGCCGACTTCCGGCTGATCGACTTCGACAGCGAGCGGGTCGACCTGGCGATCCGCCACGGCTTCGGCGACTACCCCGGGCTGGAGAGCGTCCGGCTCTTCGCGCCGGAGATGCTGATCGTCGGCAGCCCCGACCTGCTGAGCGTCGGGCCCTCGATCGACGAGCCCGCCGACAGCATCGCCTATCACCTGCTCCAGGCCGAGGGCTGCCCCTACTGGCCGATGTGGCTGCGGGCCAACGGGATCAGCAACCCGGAGACCCTGCGCCTGGCCGGCAGCGGCCCCAGCTTCGCCCGCAACCGGGACCTGCTGGCGGCGGCCGCCAAGGGCTCCGGCCTGGCCCTGGTCGAGGCCGACCTGGCCCGGCCCGAGATCGAGGCCGGCCGCCTGGCGACCGCGGCCAAGACGCTCTGGCCGAAGGCCTTCGCCTACTACCTCGTCGGCAAGCCCGCGACCTTCAAGGTCCGGGCGGCGGCCGCCTTCCGCGACTGGATCGTCAAGGAAGCCCGGCGCTGACCCGCGCCGGGCCGCGAACAGGAACTATAGTGCAGCCCCCGACGGCCGGGCGGAACCATAGTGCAGCTTCGCGCCGCGGCGCCGCCGGGTTCCGTGAAGGTTGCAAAGGCCAGGACGGCCCGGCCTAAGCCTTTCGGGATATGATTGTCGGTCGGGCGAGGCCGCCGGGCGGGCCAAGGCCGACGACTGCGCGCGGCCAAAAATTTCTTTCTCGAAAACAATTGCTTAAGCGAAGTTATCCCCGCTTCCGGCCGCCTCCCCGCCGGCCGTTTACAGCCCGTTAACGTTACCTGGGCAGTCTTGAGCCACAACCATCGCGGGGCCCTTCCCGCGGCGCCTCGACAGCCGGGACGGCAGGAAGATCTCCCCGGCTCAAGCCCGCAGACGCCGTTGCGGGCGGCTTCGAGCGGAGCGCCGCCGCAGCATCGCCCCCGACGCAGGCACTTCACCGACGCCCCGACTCGGGGGCGCCCGCGGCCTCACGACCGAACAGGCCAGACAGAGCAAGTTGCGAAGCGCGCGGCTGTTGCGCCGGCGCAACGGCGCAGCCGGAACTTCGCCAACCGGGAGAGATTCTTTGCGAATGAATCACAACACAAGGTCTAGTCTGTCGGTGGACGATCCCTCGGTGCACGGGGCAGGGACGGAACGGGGATCGATCTCCATGGCGGCAGTTTTCCTTCGTCCTCGGCGCTCGGAGAACTGCAAAACAATGAGAAGATCGAAGCGGGTTGGCCTCTCCTCCTTTTCACGTTTTCTGACGGCGCGCGGGCCGTCGCGGGCCGCCTCGGCCTGCACCCTCCTCGCCCTTTCGGCCTGCACCGGGGTCTCGGCGGTCGAGGATTACGAGCTGCAGCGGACCTGGGACAACGCCATGGTCCTGATCAAGGACGAGACCCTCGGCGTGGTCGCGGGCCGCATGAACAACCGCGGCATGCGCTGGGCGCTCGGCAAGCTCGAGGCCGAGGACGAGCGGCCGGTCCTGATCTACCTGCACGGCTGCGACGGCCTCTACTGGAACAGCGGCCCCAGCGCCTTCCGCGAGCTGGCCGAGCGGGGCTACGTCGTGATCGCCCCGGACAGCTTCGCCCGCGACTACCGGCCCGAGCAGTGCGGCGCCCAGAACCGCTGGACCGCGGCCGCGCGCTTCGGCGAGATCCGCCACGCCCGCACGCAGCTGACGCAGCTGCCCTGGGTCGACCAGGACAACGTCTTCCTGGCCGGCGGCAGCGAGGGCGGCTACTACGCCGGCGCCTACAGCGGCACGGGCTTCCGCGGCCGAATCGTCATGAGCGCGCCCTGCTGGTTCGGGATCGGCGACATGCCGAACACCCTGGCGGTCTGGTCCAAGCGCGACCCCTGGATGCGCGGCTACCACTGCGCCCAGGCCAACCGCAAGGTGGTGCTCGACAGCGAGGAACACAACGTCCTGATGTTCGAGGAGACCGCCGAGGCGATCCGGTCCTTCCTCGAGGACTACACCACCGCCGATTCCTCCTGAAGACCCCCGCCCCGGCACCGCGGCCCGGCCCCGGTGGGCGGTCGGGCCGCCTTCACTTTGCCGTCATGGCCTCCCGCGGCAGCTTGATGTCGAAGGCCTCGCGCAGCCTGGCGTCGGCCGCGGCGTCGATATGCCCGGGATAGTGGCGGGCCAGGATCTCCCGGGTCTTGGCCCGCGCCCGCTCGACCACGTCGCTGGAGCCCGCCTCGGCCCACTCCTTGGGGCTGCTGCGGTCGCCGACCTCCGGGTAGACGTACTCGGCCTGCATCAGTCCCAGGGTCTGCTCGTGGCCGAGGAAGTGGCCCGGGCCCTGGGTGCAGACCTGGCGCATGGTCTCGACCGAGAGGCTGTCGGCGGTCACCTCTATGCCCCGGATGGTGCGCAGGATCGAGCCGATCATGTCGTTGTCGATTACCAGGCTCTCGAAGCAGAAGCCGAGCAGGCTGGCGTGCATGCCGGCGGCCTCGTAGATCAGGTTGGCCCCGGAGAGCCCGAGCAGGGCCTCGGTGTAGCCCTTCTCGTAGCCCGACTGGGCGTCCGGCAGCTTGGAATCGGTCATGCCCGCGGGGACCCCGGTCGGCAGGTCGTAGAACTGGCCCATCTGGGCGCAGGCCGCGGAGAGCAGGGCCTGCTCGCCGCTGCCGCCGCTCATGGCCCCGGTCCGCAGGTCCGAGACGAAGGGCCAGGGCCCGAAGATCGCCGGCGCGCCCGGGCGGATGGCGTTGACGTAGACCAGGCCGCCGAGGACCTCGGCGACCTCCTGGACCACCGCCCCGGCCAGGGCCGCCGGCGAGGTCGCGCCGGCCTGCCCGGCGGCCAGCAGCAGCACCGGCATGCCGCCGCGCACCGCCGCCTCCAGGCAGCGGCAGGCGTCCTCGGCGAAGGTCATGGGCGGCACCACGAAGCAGCAGGACATGGAGACGAAGGGCCGGGCGCGCCAGGCCGCCTCGCCGCCGGCGAGGGCGTGCAGCAGGGCCAGGGCCTCCTCGACGTGGGCCGGCTCGACGAAGCTGGTGCCGACGTGCTTTCGCGTCCCCGCGACGCAGGCGTAGCAGGTGTTGAGGTCGAGGTCGCGCGGCGCGACCATGTCGCGGGCGACCACCGGGCGCTGGAAGAAGTGGACGTGCTCCAGCGCGTCGGCCAGGCGGGCCGTGTCGTAGAGATCCCGGAGGGTCGATTCGCGATAGGCGCCGGTCTCAGGATCGACGACGTGGACCGCCGCGCCCGCCGTGCCGAAGTGGACCCGGGTGCCGCTGAGCTCCATGTCGAGCGCCGGGTCGGCGGCGTGCAGCACGATGTTGCGCGCCGCCTTGGCCAGGGTGTCCTCGACCAGGGCGCGCGGGATCACCAGACGGCCCTCGTCGGTCAGCCGCGCCCCGGCCGCGGTCATCAGCTCGACGCAGCTGGGAATCGCGTCGGCGAAGCCGATCTGCTCCAGCACGTCGAGGGCGGCGCCGTGGATGCGCTGCACCTCGGCCTCGGTCAGGGGATGGTAGCGGCCACCGGGCAGGCCCGGCCGGACCGGCCGGGCGGCCTCGGGTATCGGGGCCGCGCGCAGCTCCCGCCGCGCGGCCCGGCCGCCGCGGCGGCGGCGTGAAGAGACCTCGGCTTCGCCCATCGCCACCTCCGGAGCGGAAGATATGCCTCGCCGCGCCCCGGAGTTGCGCACGACTCGGCCGGCTTCGTCAATTCTCAGAAGCGGCAATACTTTGTTGTTTGCGCCTTCGTAGTTAACGAGTGAAGTCTTGCACACGGTTGTATTAAAAACTCAAGGCCACTACTATGTCGGGAACCCCTGGTCAAAAAAGGGAAGGTATTCATGATTGAGAACAGGGCAGGATTGTCCACTCCAGGGTCAAAGGCAGCGTCGGCGCCGCTGCCCTCGATGACGGGCCACATCTTTTTCTGGACCAGCCAGATTTTCGTCGCGAGCTATCTGGCCGAGAGCCTGGCCCGGGACCTGGGCAGCCTGATGGCGGCGGTCGCGGTCTTCGGGCTTTGCATCGGCATCACCAGCCTCGCGGTCCTCGCCAACTGGGTGCAGCTGCAGCACCGGGAACGGCCGGCGGACGACCGGGTCCGGGTCTCCGGTTTCAGGCTTTCGGCGATCGCTGGGCTGCTGGTGTTACCCAGCCTGATGGTCGCGGGCTGCGGGCTGGCCCTGTTCTTCGGCGTCCACTACATGATCTTCGAGGGCTTCGAGCGGGTCGAGACCGACTTCCTCCTGGTCTCGGTCCCGGCCACCCTGCTGCTCAGCGCCGCAGCCACGATCATGTGGCTCCAGGACCACGACCTGGATTGACGTGCATCATCCCGGGTCTGGCCGCTGCCGGGCTAGGGTTGTTCCGAACCCGAACCTAGGGAGCGGCGCATGACCCGGCGGATGACGGCCATGGTCCTGGAAAGTGCCAGGACGCCCTTGGTCCGCCGGGAGCTGACCCTGGCGGACCCGGGGCCGGGCGAGGTGCTGGTCGAGGTCGCGGCTTGCGGGGTCTGCCGCACCGACCTCCACGTGGTCGACGGCGAGCTCACCGAGCCGGCCCTGCCGCTGGTCCCGGGGCACGAGGTGGTCGGCCGCATCGCGGCGCTGGGCCGCGGGGTCGAGCGCTTCGAGGCCGGCCAGCGGGTCGGCGTCCCCTGGCTCGGCTGGACCTGCGGGGCCTGCGACTACTGCCGGGGCGGCCGGGAGAACCTCTGCCCCGAGGCCCGCTTCACCGGCTACACCCTGAACGGCGGCTACGGCGGCTACCTCCTGGCCGATGCGCGCTACTGCTTCCCGATCCACGGCGACTACGGCGACGCCGAGGCGGCGCCCCTGCTCTGCGCCGGCCTGATCGGCTACCGCTCCCTGGTCATGGCCGGCGAGGCCCGGCGCCTGGGGCTCTACGGCTTCGGCGCGGCCGCCCACATCGTCGCCCAGGTCGCCCGCCACCAGGGCCGCGAGGTCTATGCCTTCGTGCGGCCCGGCGACGCGGCCGCCAAGGCCTTCGCCCGGGAGCTGGGCGCGGTCTGGGCCGGCGACTCCGGCGAGGCCGCGCCCGATGAGCTTGACGCCGCGATCCTATACGCCCCGGTCGGCGCCCTGGTGCCGGCGGCCCTGAAAGCGGTCCGGCCCGGCGGCACGGTGGTCTGCGCCGGCATCCACATGAGCGACATCCCGAGCTTCCCCTACGAGCTCTTGTGGCGCGAGCGGAAGGTGGTCTCGGTCGCCAACCTGACCCGCCGGGACGGCGAGGACTTCCTCGCCCTGGCCCCGAAGGTGCCGGTCCGGACCACGGTCCAGCGCTTCCCCCTCGCCGAGGCCAACGAGGCCCTCGCCCGCCTGCGCGACGGCCGCTTGACCGGCGCGGCGGTCCTGGAGATCGACAGCTAGATCGAGCCCGCGCAACAGATTCGACGGGCAATTCTCACAAGGCCCTTCGTGCGGGCTGTGGCAGAGTGTCGCCATGTCGACCAACCGGGCCGCAATGGCCCGGTCATCCCAGGAGGGAGTGACGATGTCGGACTCACTCTTTGACCGTCTCGGCGGTGCGCCCGCTGTCGAGGCGGCGGTAGAGCTGTTCTACCAGAAAATTTTGGCGGACCCTCAGATCAGCCATTTCTTCGAGGGCACCAACATGGCGATCCAGCAGGCCAAGCAGAAGGCCTTCCTGACCATGGTCTTCGGCGGGCCCGCGCGCTACAGCGGCCAGGACCTGCGCCGGGCCCACGCGCCGCTGGTCGAGCGCGGCCTGACCGACAGCCACTTCGACGCGGTCGCCGGGCACCTGCAGGCGACCCTGGAAGAGCTGGGCGTGGCCCCGGACCTGACCGACGAGGTCATGTCCATCGCCGCCAGCACCCGGGACGACGTTCTCAGCCGCTGACCTCGATCCCGCAGCGGATGTCGGGCACCGCCGGCCGCCCGCGCCCTGCGAGCGCCCGCGCCTTGCGATAAGTCAATGCCGCCGCCCCGCCCAAGGGTCCATCCTGTCGGAAAGGAAAGGCCTTCAGGAGGCACTTTGCCATGTCGGAGATGATCGAGGCGCTGAAGGAAGAACACGCCAGCATGCGCGACCTGCTCGATCTGATCGAGCGCGAGGTGAGACGGCCGGATGAGCCGGACTACGGCTTGCTGCACGAGGTCATGGCCTACTGCCGGACCTATCCGGACCAGTTCCACCACCCCAAGGAGGACCTGATCTACCGGGCGATCTGCCGCCACGACCCGCGGGCGACGCCGGCGATCGACGACCTCGAGGCCGAGCACGAGGAGCTGGCCATCGCCAGCCGCGAGTTCGCCGACCTGGTCGAGCAGGGCCTGGCGACCGGGGCGCGGCCACCGGCCTTCAACGAGATCGCCCTGGCCTTCGTCGCCCAGTACCGCCAGCACATCGCCAAGGAGGACCGGGAGTTCTTCCCCAGCGCGGTCGAGATCCTGAGCCAGGAGGAATGGCGGGAGCTGAACGACCAGATCAGCCATCCCGGCGACCCGTTGTTCTACCAGACCGCGGGCGACCGCCTGCAGGCGCTGCTGTCCCGGAAATTCGACCGCTAGTGTGGTGGTTCCTAAGTTCGTCATATCTAGGATCGCTTTTGCCGTCCTCTGGGCAGAAAGCGTTGCGCGGCTCTTGTGATGCGCCAGCATCACCGCGACCCGCGCGCCTCGCCGAGAACCCCGCAAGGCCGTCCTGGATATGACGAAATTAGGAACCACCACACTAGGGCATTATCCGATCAGATGGACTCGCTTCGCGGTCCATCTGGCCGGATGTAATGCCCTATCTTCAGAGTGATAGCGCACGACTCCCGGCCAGACGCGAACGCGTCTGATCGGGAAGTGCGCTAGCCGTGAAGACGACAGTCCCGGGCTTTGCCCGGGGTTAGTCCGGTCTTTACCCCCTCCGATCGAAGCTGAACCCGGATTGTTCAACTTCGGGTTCAAGAACCATGGAAAGCGCCGACGGCGGATTGCTCCAGACCTTCATGGGTTTGGGGCAAGGCATCTTTATCTGGTGGGTCGTGGCTGGACTGGCGGGTGCGGCCTTTGCCTTCGTCAAGAAAAGGAACTTCATCGTCTGGGGCATCGGCTGCTTCCTGCTGCCGATCCTGGTCCTGGTCATCCTGGTCATCCCGAGGTCCGCCAGGGCCGGCTGACGGCGGCCCGGACGGCCGCTCCTGACGCTTGCTTAACGCTTTCCTGGCAGGATGCCGCAGCCCGGGGAGCCCCTTTCCCGGAGCGACGCCACGGGACCGGGGACGACGACATGAAGACCTGCCGCAGCTGCCACTACTGGGAAAACAAGGAGATCGAGGTCGACCGCGACGATCCCGAGATGATCGGCCGCAAGGTTGAGCTGGGCTCCTGCCGCCGCTACGCCCCGCAGCCCTATTCGGTGCAGCTTGACGCCGACGGCAACGAGCCGAAGTACGTCACCCGCTGGCCCCCGGCGGCCTCGGACGACGGCTGCGGGCAATGGGAACCGCGGACCGACTGACCCCCAGGGCCGGAACCGCCGGATGGACCTGACGTCGCCGGGCTTGCTCGAAGATCTGGAACGGACCCCGCTTCAGTTCGGTTATCCCCGGGTGGTCCGCTGGGTCCTCGTGATCGGCGGGACTCTCTCGCTCGGGTGCGCGCTCGTATCTCTGATCCCCGACTGTGTCGACTTTGCCAGCGGCACGCTTTGCCGACCGCTTCTCAACTACGCCGTGATCGCGTTCTTCCTGGTCATGGCCGTCATTTCCTTTGCCTTCGCACTGCGCGGGGGTTGGGTTCTGACCCTGGACCCCGGGGGCGTGGAGATCAGGCGTTGGAACCAAGACCCGAGCCGAGTCTCCTGGGACCAGATCGCCGATGTCCGACGCAGCTTGAGCGGCAAGGTCGTTCTTTCGACCCGGGAGGGCCGGCAGATCACGGCCTTCGATGCCAATATTGCCGCCGGCAAGGAGCTGGAAGCCTTCCTGTCCGGCGTGGCCTGGGTCGGCCGGCAGGTTCCTTTCGGCAGGCACGGGTTCGCCGAGGCCCTGCGGGCCGCGGTCCGCTCCACCACGCTCATCTTCAGGGCGCTGGCGCCCGACGAAAGCAAGCTGAGAAGCCGGGGATACGCCACCCTGATCGGCGTCTCGCTGCTGGTCGCAATGGTCGCCTTGCTCTTCGTCTTCGAGGTCGAGAGCCTTGCAACCCGGATCCTGTACAGCAGCCTGCTCCTCCTGGGCGCCTACCAGGCGCTCCATGCCTATTGGCTTGCGCGGCAAAAATACAGCAGCACCGTCGAGGTGACGCGCCACGGCGTGACCTCGCGTTCGCAGACCGGCGCGGCCACCTTTCTGTCCTGGGACGACTTGGCCGCCGCCGAGTTCGAAGAGACGGCCGCCGGCGTCGAGGTTCGAAGCGCCGATGGCAATCGGGTCCTGAAGATCGGCGAGCTGCAGTATGGCCCGATTTTCTGGCAGGCTTTCTGGCTGATGGGCGGTCCGGGGCCCCAGGATGCCTAGGTGGAGACCGTCTTCGGTCGCGCCGCTGATGGCGCTGCTGCTTATCCTGCCGGGCTTCGGCGCCCCGGCGACGGCGACACCCGACAAGCGGGTCCTGATCGAGACGCTGAGGCAGCGCGACTTCGCGGCGCTCGAGGCCCAACTTGGCGCGCTGCTGTCGGCCTACGAGGCCGGCAGTACCAGCGACGTGCCGCTCGACGTAGCCTTCAGTGCCTTCGGGAACAGTGCACCCGAGCTGGAGCCGCACCTGGACGCCTGGGTCGCGGCGCACCCTGAGTCCGGCGCGGCACGCCTCGCCCGTGGCGTCTTCCACAGCTCGGTCGGCTGGCATCTCCGGGGCGCGCGGACCGCCGCCCGAACGCGGGACGAAAGCTTGGCGCGGATGCGCGCCCGCTTCGCGCAGGCCGAGGCCGACCTGGCGGCCGCGATCGCCCGGAACCCCCGCCTGGCGCCGGCCTACGATCATCTGATCGGCATCCACATGGCGCGGAAGCGGGAAAGCGACCTCCACCGGGTCTTTCGCCAGGGCATCGCGGCCAACCCCGATTCGATCGAGATACGCTTCGCCTACTACTACAGCCTGCGGCCGCGCTGGAATCGCGGCTCGGCTGCCGTCGCCCTCTTCGAGATCTGGCTGGAGATCCAGCTGCTCGAACTCCAGGTCGAGGAGCGGCCGCAGCTCCGTCCGCTGCTGGGCTACTACCACGCCGCGCGGGGCGACCGCGCGACCTGGAACGGCGACCACGAGGCCGCCCTCGCGCACTATCGCGAGGCCGTCGAGGCCGGGGATTTCTGGCAATTCCACTATCTTCTGGGCCGGAGTCTCTACCGCTTGAAGCGCTACGACGCCGCGCTCGCCAGCTTCGATCGCGCGCTCGAGCTGCGGCCCCAGGTCGCCAACAGCCACCACCACCGCGCCAAGGCCCTGCGCAAGCTGGGCCGCCTGGAGGACGCGCTGAAAGGCTGGGACCAGGCTCTGGCGCTCGACCCGATGGACCCCGGCGTCCTGGTGCAACAGGCCTATGCCCTGCGCCAAGCCGGCCGGACCGAAGACGCCCTGGCCAACCTCGAGCGGGCCATGGTCTACGGCGACCTGGACCAGAGCGTGCGCTCGGCGCGCGGCCGCCTCTTCCTCTACGACCTGGAGGATCCGGAGCGCGCCCGGGAGGACCTGGCCTTCGCCCGGGACGCCGACCCGCGGGACAGCGCCAAGCTCTACGACTACGGCTTGGCGCTCTATCGGCTTTGGGACTGCCGCTGCCTCGAGGTCTTCGAAGCCTACCTTTCGCGCTGCCTCGAGGGGCAGCGCTGCGGCCAGTCCGAGCGGCTCTGGGTCGGGCAAGCCCTGCCGCAGATCCGCGGCTACTGCGCGGACAAGGACCAGGTCTCCGCCTTCCCGCCGGAGGACCACGGTTAGCCCGGTCTCGGACCGCGCCGCGTACGGCGCGGCGGTCGCGTTCGAGACCGCCGTCCCTTGCAAATTTGGGGTCGTTTCCGCAGGTCTCCCTCCCTAAAATGCCGCCCTCCACCGGGCCCGAAGCCCGGGGGCAAGAAGAAAAGGCGGCGCGGGGAGAAAGCTGTTCCGATGAAGATCAAGGGCAAGACCGTCCTGGTCTGCGACTGCGAGGCGACCATGCCGCTGGAGGGCGCCGGGCTGGCCAAGGCCTGCGCGGCCGCCGGGGCCGAGGGCGCGCCGGAGCTGCAGACCCAGCTCTGCCGGGCCCAGCTCGGCAACTTCCAGCAGGCGATCCTGGGCGAGGACCCGGTCCTGGTCGCCTGCACCCAGGAGGCGCCGCTCTTCGCCGAGGTCGCCGCCGAGGACAACCCCCAGGCCGAGCTCGCCTTCACCAACATCCGGGAGCGCGCCGGCTGGTCCGAGGAGGCTGAGGCCGCGGGGCCCAAGATCGCCGCGCTCCTGGCCGAGGCCGCGCTCGAGGTCGCCCCGACGCCTGGCGTGTCCTTCGAGTCGGGCGGAGTCTGCCTGGTCTACGGCCGCGACGAGCAGGCCATCGAGGCGGCCAAGCAGCTGGCCGGCCGTCTGGAGGTCACGGTCCTGCTGAGCGAGCCGGAGGAGGTCGCCGCGCCGCGGATCATGGACGTGCCGGTGTTCCGCGGCAGCATCGCCCAGGCCAAGGGTCACCTGGGCAAGTTCGGGATCACCGTCAACGGCTACGCCCCGGCCAAGGCCGCCTCGCGCCGCTACCTGGCCTTCGAGGCGCCGCGCGACAACGCCTTCTCGGAGTGCGACCTGATCCTCGACCTGACCGGCGGGACTCCGCTGTTCCAGTCCCACGGGCGGCGCGACGGCTACCTGCGGCCGGATCCGGGCAACCCGGCGGCGGTGCAGAAGGCGCTTTTCGAGATCGCCGAGCTGGTCGGCGAGTTCGAGAAGCCCCGCTACATCGACTACGACGCCGCGATCTGCGCCCACGGCCGCAGCCGCAAGACCGGCTGCACCCGCTGCCTCGACCTCTGCCCCCTTGGCGCGATCGCGCCCGACGGCGACGCGGTCGCCATCGACCCCTTCGTCTGCGCCGGCTGCGGCGCCTGCGCCAGCGTCTGTCCGACCGGGGCGGCGACCTACCAGCTGCCGCCGGTCGAGAGCCTGTTCCAGCGCCTCAAGACCCTGCTGTCTGCCTACCGGGCGGCCAGCGGCGGGAACCCCGCGCTGCTGGTCCACGACGGCCGCCACGGCGAGGAGCTGATCTCGCTGATGGCGCGCTTCGGCCGCGGCCTGCCGGCCCGGGTCCTGCCCTTCGCGGTCAACGAGGTGACCCAGCTCGGCTTCGACGCCCTGGCGGCGGCCCTGGCCTACGGCGCCGAGCAGGTCGTGCTCCTGGTCGGCCCGGACAAGGCGGGCGAGCTGACCGGCCTGGCCCAGCAGGTCGGCCTGGCGGAGACGGTGCTCGCCGGCCTCGGCTACGGCGGCGGGCGGATCCACCTGATCGACGCGCCGGACCCCGAGGCGGTCGAGGCCCGGCTCCACGGCCTGGAGACCCGTTCGGAGATGCCGGCGGGGAGCTTCCTGCCCCTGGGCGGCAAGCGGAGCCGCAGCCTGCTGGCCCTGCGCCAGCTCCACGACGAGGCGCCGACGCCGGTCGAGATCCTGCCGCTGCCCGAGGGCGCGCCCTTCGGGTCGATCGAGGTCGACACCGAGGGCTGCACGCTTTGCCTGGCCTGCGTCGGGGCCTGCCCGACCGGCGCGCTGCTGGACGACCCCGAGCGGCCCTGGCTGGGCTTCAACGAGTCGGCCTGCGTCCAGTGCGGGCTCTGCCGCAACACCTGTCCGGAGAGCGTGATTGCGCTGAAGCCGCAGATCAACTTCACCGGCGCGGCCCAGGGCGCGGTGACCCTCAACGAGGCCGAGCCCTTCAACTGCATCCGCTGCGGCAAGCCCTTCGGCGTCGCCCGCTCGATCGAGCGCATCGTCGAGCGTCTGGCCGGCCAGCACTCGATGTTCCTCGAGGGCGACCAGGTCGAGCGGATCATGATGTGCGAGGACTGCCGGGTCGTGGTCCAGTTCGACGCCCCGGACGCGCCCTTCAAGGGCGCCGAGCGGCCGCAGCCGCGGACCACCGACGACTACCTGCGCGAGCGCGAGATCGAGGAGGCCCGGGCCGAGGTGCTGGCGAAGCGGGACAAGGGCGGCCCCGGCGACGACGACGCCTGAACCCGCGGGCGGCTGACCCGGCGCGCGCCTTGTGGTAGTCTCGGGGCAAGAACGACAGGTCGCCCGCAAGACCGGACGCTGCCGACTCCAGGCCGAAGCCGAGCCGACCCGAGGGTTTCGGTGCGGCCCGCAGTGGCCCCGGGTCGAGGCAGCCCGCCGTCACGAAGAGAACCCCTGCCGCAGGATGCGGGGGGCGAGGCCGGCGACGAGGGGAGAAGCGAGCTCGGGGATCCGACGTGCCGACGACGCCGGGGAGGGCATCGTGCGCGTTGACCCCTACAGCGAGGCCTCCGACCGCCTGGTCCGGTCGATCTACGGCACCCTCACCGGCAGCGGGCTCTGGCCCGGGGTCCTGGAGGAGCTCTGCCAGGTCTTCGAGGCCCGCGGCTCCATGCTCACCGACCACAACTTCGGCAGCCGCAGCGGCGCGATCCGCTTCCAGTGCGATCACTTCGACGACACGGTCCTGGAGACCTACAGCAAGCGGATGTGCAGCCGGAACCCCTGGCTGCATTCCGACCTGCCCTACCGGCCGCAGTCGGTGATCCTGGGCACCGAGATCCTGCCCGAGGCCGAGCTCACCCGATCGGAGTTCTATCGGGAGTACCTGCATCCCCTGGGCCTGAAGCATCGTCTCTGCGGGGTGATCCAGCGCAACGGCATGGACATCCGCTTCCTCGCCATCCTGCGCGCGCCGCAGCAGCCCGCCTTCGCCGAGGCGGACAAGGCGCGGCTCCGGAGACTGCTGCCGCACTTCCAGCAGGCCTTTGACCTGCGCCGCGACATCCAGCGGGAGCGGAGCGACCGCGAGGCCCTTCTCGAGGTCCTGGACCACGTCCCGGTGGCCTGCATGCTGGTCAACCCGGGCGGCGCGCTGCACTTCGTTAACGGCGCCGCGGCGCGGCTGCTCGAACGCCGCGACGGCCTGATGCGGCGCGCCGGCGGCCTTTCCGCCGGCTCCGGGCGGCTCTCGGCCCAGCTGCGTGCCGCGATCGCCAAGGTCGCGGCCGCGCGTCCGACGGCGAGCCAGACCCCGGGCGAGCACTTCGTCGTTTCCCGCCCCTCGGGCCGGCCGCCGCTCCTGCTGTCGCTGCTGCCGATCCTGCAAAGTCAGATCGGCCGCGGCGCGCACCCCGAAACGCTGGTCGCGATCCTGACCAAGGACCCCGAGGGCGACCAGCTGGAGTCGGTCGAGACCTTCGCCAAGGCCTACGACCTGACCGAGGCCGAGGCCCGTCTGATCGGCCTGCTCGCCGCGGGCAGCGGGCTCTTCGAGGCGGCCGCAACCCTTGGCGTCACCCGCAACACCGCGCGCACCCACATGCGCCACATCTACGCCAAGGTCGGCGCCCACCGCCAGGCCGACCTGATCCGCCTGCTCGCCAAGCTGGGCTCGGCCTGAGGCCGAGGCCGCCTCACCCCTAGAGCGTCGCGCTTTTAATCGTATGCATATCCTGCAGCGTTGAAGAAGTTCCAGCATTCCTGGTCTGGGAAGAGGCAGCAGATATCGCCGAGGGTCCGCCAGAGGGCTTCGATGGTTCTGGCTTCGGCCTTTCTGAGGTGAGCTTTGAGCTTTGCGAAGGCCATCTCGATGGGGTTGAGATCTGGCGAGTAGGGCGGCAGGAAGAGGAACCAGGCGCCTTTGTCTTTGAGGCACTGGCTGGCCTTGGGGCTCTTGTGGCTGGAGAGGTTGTCGAGGATGACGACATCGCCCGGCTTGAGGGTTGGGGCGAGCTGGGTCTGGATGTAGCACTCGAAGGCGGCCTTGTGGATCGGGCCGTCGAGCAGCCAGGGGGCTGTCAGGCCATCGCATCTGAGGCCAGCAATGAAGGTCTGGGTGCGCCAGTGGCCGAAGGGCGCCGTCGCCCGCAGGCGCTGGCCACGGCGTGCGCGGCCGCGCCGGCGGGTCATTTTGGTGGTGGTCGAGGTCTCGTCAAGGAAGACCAAGCGATGGGGCTCGAGCCGCATGCGAGGCTGGCGATGAGCCCTCCAGAGACGGCGTTTACGCCTGACCTCGGTGCGTTCGCTCTCCTCGGCCAGCAGCGATTTTTTTATATGTCAGGCCCTGCCGGCGCAGAAAGCGCGAGAGCGAGCCCGGGTGAACGATCACGCCATGCTCGGCCTGCAAGGCGGCCGCGAGCTCCGGCATGGTGACGTCCGGCCGCGCCGCCACGCAAGACATCAGGAAGTCCCGATAGGGCGCCAGTTTGCCGCTGCCCAGCGGCCGGCCCTGCCGCGCCGGACGTGCCGAGCCCGTCGCCTCGACCCGCCCAGCCAGCTTCACCGCAAAGCTGGGGCTCACATCGAAATGACGCGCCGCCGCGCGCCGCGAATGACCGGCCGCTATCAAGCCGTAAACCCGCTCCCGCAGGTCCAAGGAATAGCTCTTGCCCATGATCCACCTCCAACTAGGGTGAATCACACTTCGCCCCAAAAGGAAATCCCTCAACGATTCCCAATTAAGGCGTGGCGCTCTAGCGGTGAAAAGCGGGGGGATCGGCCTCACCCTTGGGGAGGATCGCTCGGCCCCCGGGGCTCGCACCGCGGCGGCAGGGTAAACCGCCGGGGCGTCCCGCTGCGGAGCGATGCCGGGGCCGGCCCCCGGGGCCTAGACTCCCAGCCTCGGCCACGTGTCCGCAGAGCCAAGAGGGCGTCGGCCGAAAGCCGCAGGGCAAATCTGTGCCGATCGCGCCTGATCCGCCGCGGCGCGAACAACAGACTCTAGGGAGGCAAGAGACGTGGCAAAGACAGCTTTCACCGTGGATTTCAACAAGTGGCCCGAAGAGGACGAGATCAAGACCCACAACCGCTGGCATCCGGATATTCCAATGGTCGAGTCGTTCAAGCCCGGCGACGAGTTTCGGGTCGAGTGCTACGACTGGACCGGCGGGCAGATCAAGAACGACGACAACGCCAACGACGTGCGCGACGTCGACCTGACCAAGGTCCACTACCTGAGCGGCCCCTTTGCCGTTGACGGCGCCGAGCCCGGCGACCTTCTTGTCGTGGATCTGCTCGACATCGGCTATCTGCCCGACTCGGCATGGGGTTTCACCGGAATTTTCTCCAAGGAGAACGGTGGTGGCTTTCTTACCGAGCACTACCCTGAAGCGAGAAAGGCCTGCTGGGACTTCCATGGTATCTATACCTCATCCCGCCACATTCCCGGCGTCAGATGGCCCGGCATCATCCATCCGGGGCTGATCGGATGCCTTCCCGATCGCAATCTGCTCGAGACCGCGAACAGTCGGGAAGCCGACCTCCTGGGGACGGACCCACATCGGGTACCACCGCTTTTGGCTCCGCCCTATGCGGATACGGCGCTGATGGGCCAAATGTCAGGCGCCAAAGCGGACTCCGCCGCCGCAGAGGCATGGCGCACTGTCCCGCCGCGCGAGCACGGCGGCAACTGTGACATCAAGAACCTGTCGCGCGGCTCTCGCATCTACTTCCCGGTCTACGTCAACGGCGGCGGGCTGTCGATGGGCGACATCCACTGGTCGCAGGGCGATGGCGAAATCACCTTCTGCGGTGCCATCGAGATGGCTGGATGGATCGATATCGGGGTCGACCTGATCAAGGGCGGCGTGGAGAAGTACGCTGTCACGAATCCGATCTTCATGCCGAGCCGAGTCGAGCCCCAGTTCTCCGAGTATCTAGTCTTCGAAGGGATCTCGGTCGACGAGCACACCGGCGAGCAGTACTACCTCGACGCCCATGTGGCCTATCGTCGGGCATGTCTGAATGCGGTCGAGTACATGAAGAAGTTCGGCTATGACGGCGAGCAAGCTTACATGATACTTGGTACCGCGCCGGTCGAAGGCCGGATCAGCGGCATCGTCGACATTCCGAATGCCTGCTGCACGGTTGCAGTCCCCACGGAGATCTTCGAGTTCGATATCCGACCGACCGCGGACGGTCCGACGGTGCAGGTGCCTAAGTCCCACGTCGCCAAGACCAGCCCAGAGCACCAGTTTACGGGAAGCTGATCGAGGGGAAGGGATATCGCGCACGCGATATCCCTTTCGATGTTCCTGAAAGCACAGGTGCTTCGGCCAGTCGCGTGGAAGTCCCTGTGCGCGGCCGACAGCGCTGACGGTATTTCGGGTCAGTCGCAGACGCGTGGGAGGAAACGACGATGTTGTTGGGGATGGTACTGCTTTACGTCGGCGCCGTTCTGTTCTGTAACGGCCTTTGGGTCCTGGGGCGAATCGGCGACCGGGAGATCACCGTTATCAATGTCTTTGTCGGCTTCATCACCCTGATCGCCGCGCTCTACCTGGCCTTCGGGCCCGGCGCCGACGCGGGCTCCATACAGGCTGCGGCCTATACCCTGCTGTTCACCTTCACCTACCTTTGGGTGGCCTGGAACCGCTGGAACGGCGCCGACGGCCGCGGGCTGGGCTGGTTCTGCTTCTTCGTCGGGGTCACCGTGGTGCCGATCTTCCTGATCGCCCTGGGCGACGCGGTCTCACTCTGGGACTGGTGGTTCGCGATCTGCTGGGGCTCCTGGGCGGTGCTCTGGCTGCTGTTCTGGGCGCTGCTGGCGCTGCAGAAGGAGAACCTGACCCGCTTCACCGGCACGCTCTGCTCCCTGCAGGGCGTCTACACGGGCTGGATCCCCGGCTTCCTGCTGCTGAACGGCTGGATCGGGCCTCTGGCCGAAGCCGGCGGAGTCTGAAGCGGAGCCGACACGACAGGAAAGGAGACCGGCGTCATGCCTCTCTACGACTATTCTTGCGAGGCCTGCGGCGACTTCCGCGCCTGGCAGCCAATGAGCCAGTCCGAGGCCGCGGCCGACTGCCCGACCTGCGGC
Source organism: Kiloniellales bacterium (assembly GCA_030066685.1). Classification (NCBI taxonomy): domain Bacteria; kingdom Pseudomonadati; phylum Pseudomonadota; class Alphaproteobacteria; order Rhodospirillales; species Kiloniellales bacterium. The sequence continues at coordinate 26,370 of JASJBF010000042.1, forward strand.
GATCCCGCGATGCGTTCGGTGGCGGCGCCCTTCATCGCCAACATGAACCCCAACACCCGCATCGCCCATCAGCGCAACGAAAAGAGCGCACACGAGCCGCAGGTCATGTCGCACGCCCAGCTGGAGCGCACGAGCGTCAAGCGCGGCCAGGCCCTGGGCCATCACCACCACGGCGACTGCAGCGGCAAGAGCGGAACGCACGTTCATCGCTCGTCCCGGCCCTGGATGATCGGGCACTAGCCGGGGCCGGAGGGCTCGCCGAAGCCAGGGGGCTGGGCTAGAGTGCGGCCGACACCGAGATTTCGTGCCGAGCCGCCGCCCGCCCCATGTCCAGCCTCGACCCGCGCCTGCATCCCTTCCGCGACGACCTGGCGGCCGCCTACCTGAAGGACCGGGTCGCGGCCGTACGCTACGTCGAGGGCAAACGCCAGCAGGTCGCCCGGGGCATCCTCGACCTGCGCCGCGCGCCCCGGGACGACGCCCCCCTGGACAGCCAGCTGCTCTACGGCGAGGCGGTCAACGTCTACGACGTGGCGAAGGGTTGGGCCTGGGTGCAGAGCGCGGGCGACGGCTACGTCGGCTACGTCGCTGCGGCCGCGCTGAGCGCAGCGGTCGCGGCCCCGACCCACAGCCTGGCGGCGCTGCGCAGCTACCTCTTCGCCGAGCCGGATTTCAAGGCGCCGACCCTGGACCTGCTGTCCATGGCCAGCCCGCTGGCGGTGGTCGAGCAGCGCGAGGGCTTCGCCCGCCTGGCCGGCGGCGGCTGGGTCTTCGGCCGCCATCTCGTGCCCCTGGGCGCGACCGTGGCCGACTACGTCGAGACCGCCCTCGCCTTTCTCGGCACCCCCTATCTCTGGGGCGGGCGCAGCAGCGTCGGCATCGACTGCTCGGCCCTGGTCCAGATCGCCCTGGCCCGCGCCGGCGTCTTCGCCCTGCGCGACACCCACATGCAGGAGGAGATCCTGGGCGAGCCGCTGGCGCCCGCTGCGGCCATCGAACGCGGCGACCTGGTCTTCCTGCCCGAGCACGTCGCCATCGCCGTGGACCCCGAGACGGTGGTCCACGCCACCGCCCTGCACATGGCGGTGGCGCTCGAGCCCCTGGCCGAGCTCGAAGCCCGCGCGCGCAAGGCCAACGGCCAGGGCATCACCGGCGTCCGGCGGCCCCGGGTCCGGGGCAGGGATCCGGCGGAATGACCGCCGGCGCGGCGCCGGCGGCCGGACACATGAAGCTCTTCGTCACGCCGAACTCGCCCTACGCGCGCATCGCCCGGATCGCGGCCATCGAGGCCGGCCTCGCCGAGGCGATCGAAGAGGTCCGGGTGGTCAACCGCAGCCCCGACAGCCCGCTGCTCGCCCACAGCCCGGTCTGCCGGGTGCCGACCCTGGTCGAGGGTGCGCTGGTGCTGGGCGAGGCGCGCAACATCTGCGCCTACTTCGACCGGGTCTCGGGCAGGGCGCGCTGCTTTCCCGAGGGCCGGGCCGACGACTGGCAGGCCCGCGGCCTGGAGAGCCTGGTGACCGGATTCCTCGACGGGGTCGCGGTCTGGAACCGCGAGCTGCGCCGGGCGCCGGCGGCGCAGTCGGCGTTCCTGCTGGAGGTCGAGGCCCGGCGGGCGACGCGCTGCCTGGACCACCTGGAAGCAGTCTGTCCCGAGGAAGCCGCGGCCTGGCCCTGGGACTTCACCCGGATCGCCCTCGCCGCCACGCTGGGCATCCTCGACCACGGCCTGCCGGATCTGGATTGGCGACAGGGGCGGCCCCGCCTCGCCGCCTGGTTCGAGGCTGCCTCGGCGCGGCCCTCGATGCGGGCGACGGCGCCGCAGGCCTAGAGCATGTCGTGTCACGCCAGAACGGCGTGACACGTGAATCATGCTCTAACCTGTTCAAGTAGATTAAGATTCACGGCACAGATTGATCCAATCTGAGCCGATCTTGATCGAGGCGGAGCAGACGACTTCCCGTCGAGGGCGGGCGGACGCGCCGGGGGCATTGCGCTCGAGGGACGGCGTCCCCAGATCTCCCGAGTGAAGCCAGACCAGGCAAGACGATGCGCACCACGACCGTCATCCTCCTGTCCCTCTTCCTTGCGCTTTCCCTCGCCGCGCCGCTGCGCGCGAACGACGAAAAGCTGGTCAAGGTCCTGCGCTTCACGGACTACGAGGACGGCTCCATCGAGGACTGGCTCGAAAGCAAGGGCTTTCAGTTCGAGCAGGACGCGCGGAAGCGGAACTACGTCGACCTCGACGTCGACGACCGCGGCCTGGTCATCGAGGCCAAGCGCCGCGCCTTCGGGATCCTGCCGAACGAGTCGGTCAACCTGCCCGATTTCTCCTACATCGAGATCGACTGGGGCGTCGACAAATTCGCCGAAGGCGCCTCCTACGAACAGGGGGTGCGCAACGAGGCCCTCATGGTCATGGTCTTCCTGGGCGACGAGCGGAAGCCCAGCGGCTCCATGTTCATCCCCGACAGCCCCTATTTCGTCGGGCTCTACATCTGCCACGGCGACGACCGGATCGGTCATCCCTACCTGGGCAGGTACTTCAAGAAGGGCGGCCGCTTCGTCTGCGGCGACCAGCCGGCGGCCGGGGAGATGGTAACCACCCGCTTCGATCTGCTCGGGGCCTACCACAGCTACTTCGACAAGGAGCGCGACGACAACCCGGGGATCTCGGGACTGGCCTTGGCGCTGGACACCAAGGGGGCCGGCGACAAAGGCCGCAGCTCGGCCTTCATCCGGGAGATCCGCTTCTATCGCTGACGCCGCCTCGGAAGGCTTCCGCCGCGGCGCGATCTGGGCCATGATGGTTTGGCAACGGCAGGCCGCTCCAACTCCGGCAGCGCGGAGCCGCGCATGATGCAGATCGCCAGACATCGCTCGACGCGGCGCCCCAGCCTGGGCGCCCGGGTCGGCCTCGTCATCCTCTTCGCGGCGCTTGCGCTGCTGCTCGCGATCGGTTCGGCCGCCGCCAAGTGCCTGCCGATCGCCGGCCTCGAGCCGCGGGCCATCCCGGCCGCCCTGCCCGCGGCGGGCAGCCTGCGCCTCACCTTCCTCGGACACTCCAGCTTCCTGATCGAGAGCGCCGAGGGGGTCACCGCGGTCACCGACTACAACGGCTGGGTCCGGCCGCCGGCGGTGCCCGACATCGTCACCATGAACAACGCCCACGACACCCATTACACGGATGTCATCGATCCCGAGATCAAGCTCGCGCTGCGCGGCTGGGACCCCGGCGGCGGCATGGCGGTGCACGAGCACCAGCTGCGCGACCTCAAGGTCTGGAACCTGCCGACCAACGTGCGCGACTTCGGCGGCGTGCGCTACAACGGCAACTCGATCTTCGTCTTCGAGATCGCCGACCTCTGCATCGCCCACCTCGGCCACCTGCACCACCTGCTAACCGACGAGCACCTGGGCCAGCTCGGGGTGATCGACGTGGTCCTGGCACCGATCGACGGCGCTTTCACCATGGCCCAGGAGCTCATGGTTCAGGTGATCGAGCAGATCGGCGCGCCGACCGTCGTCCCCATGCATTACTTCGGCAACGCCACCCTGGCCAGGTTCCTCGATATCGCCAAGCCGCGCTACGGCACGGTCTTCAGCAAGTCCTCGAGCATCATCCTGGAGCGCGGCAAGCTGCCCTACCGCAAGATCCTGGTCCTGCCGCCGCGCGAGGCCGGGGTGCCCTTCTTCTCGGACGACTGACCACGCAGCTCCGCGAAGAAGAAACGGCCAAGGGATGGCTACAAAGGCTCAGACCGGGGGTCCGGTCTGGGCGGCGGGCTCGGGGCGCTCCACCGGCAGCAGCAGGGCGGCGAAGAGGATCAGCAGGGCGAGCGCGGCCAGGACCAGCAGCAGGGCGTCGAAACCGACGGCCTCGTCGAAAAGCCAGGCGACCAGCTGCACGCCGAGCGGCCCGGCCAGGATGGCGATGCCGTTGCGCAGGCCGTAGGCCAGGCCGCGCCGCCGGCTGGAGGTGAAGCGGGCGATCAGGACGTTCTCCACCGGCGCCGCGATGTCGAAGACGAAGACCACCACCACCGCCGCCGCCACGACCGGCCAGCCGGTCACGAAGACGGCCAGGATCAGGGCCGCCGCCTTGAGGGCGAAGCTGACCACGTAGACTGCCTTGGCCTTGCCGCGGTCGGCGAAATGACCGCCGACGAACTGGGCGGTGGCGCCCAGGAGATAGACCAGGGTCACCAGCGCGCCTAGGGCGAGCAACCCCTCGCCCAGCGCGGGGCCGAGCTCCCGCTCCAGCCACTTGGGCAGCATGGTCGTAAAGGCGTAGTAGAGCACGGTGGTCAGCGACATGGTCACGGCGAGCACGGCGAAGGCCTGGCGGACCGCGCCGCGCTCCGGTTCGCGCTGGGCCAGGGCATCGCCTTCGCGGTCGGCCACGCGGCCGGTCAGATAGGCCGCCAGCAGCGCCAGCCCGGTCGCCAGGGTGGCGGCGCCCGGGATGACGAAGGCCAGGCGCCAGTCGAAGAGATCGGCCAGGCCGCCCGCGACCAGGGAAGAGACCGCGGCGCCCAGGCTGCCGCAGATGCCCAGCACCGCGATGGCCCGGCCCCGGGCGGTCGCGTGCTTGACCACCCAGGCGGTGCCGACCGGATGGTAGATCGCCCCGAAGAGACCGAGCAGGGACAGCCCCGCCAGCAAGGGAAGCGGCCCCGGGGCGAGGCCGCAGGCGATGGTGGCGGCCCCGCTGCCGATGAAGAAGACGATCATCACCCGGACCTCGCCCCAGCGGTCGCCGAGCCAGCCCGCCGCCGGCGCCGCCAGGCCGAGCAGCAGGGCCCCCGGGGTCCAGAGCGCGATCAGCTCGTCGTAGGGACGCTGCCAGACCGGCTCGATCAGGAGGACCAGGATCAGGTAGAGCGCGACCAGGACGTGGAACCAGGCGTGCCCCAGGCAGGCGAAGACCAGGACCAGGCGGGTGGACGGCGCGATCATGGGACGAGCCTAGCCGGCTTTGCCTCGAGGGTCACCGCTGCCGCACGGGATACGGGAAGAAGTCCCTAGAACTTGGTTTCCTAGCTCGTGATCTCACCCCCACCCCACCCTCCCCCATCAAGGGGGAGGGCTTAAGTGTCGGCGACCGAAGAATCTCCCTCTCCCTTGATGGGGGAGGGTTGGGGTGGGGGTGGCTCTCGAAAGTGTGCAAGTGAGCACTGGCTACTGCGCGGGCGGCGGCGGGGCGTTGCCGCCGGCCTGGTCCCGGCAGAGGGCCTCGGCGCGGCCGAGGAAGAGCTTGGCCTGGGTCTCGTCGATCACGCCGTCGGCCCGCATCTTGTCGATGTCGGCGCGGCGCTGGGACAGGCAAATCTGGAAGGGATCGTCGGCGGCGGGGACCGCGGCCTCCTCGGTCGGAAAGAGGTCGTCGCGGTGGATCGTCGCCAGGGCCGCGGCACCGGCCAGGGCGACGGCGACCGCGATCCAGCGGGCGGCAGGGCGGTCCAGGGCCGAAGGCGGCGCGGGTTTCGGCGGCTCCCTGGTCATGGCGGGAGGCTAGTCGGTGCCGGCGGTCCTGCCAAGGGCCCCCTCGGGCCGGGCTGGCCCGGCACAGGCGGCCCGCAATTCCGCAGCAATCCTGGGGTCGAAACGCAGGGTCCTTGCACCTAAGTAAGGGATCGAGAAGAATACGCGAAAGCGGCCATGGGGAGCAGGTCGGGGAGGCCAGCGGGCAGATGCCGGATACGTCACAGATGATCGATCCCTTCGGGCGTGCGATCACCTACCTCAGGGTCTCGGTGACGGACCGCTGCGACTTCCGCTGCGTCTACTGCATGGCCGAGGACATGACCTTCCTGCCCAAGGCCGAGATCCTGACGCTGGAGGAGCTCGACCGCCTGTGCAGCGCCTTCGTGCGCCAGGGCGTACGCAAGCTGCGCATGACCGGCGGCGAGCCCCTGGTCCGCCGCAACATCATGTGGCTGTTCCGCCGGCTGTCCCGGCACCTGGAGTCGGGCGCCCTGGACGAACTGACCGTGACCACCAACGGCAGCCAGCTGACCAAGCACGCCGCCGAGCTGGCCGACCTGGGCGTGCGCCGGATCAACGTCTCGCTCGACACCCTGGACCCGCACAAGTTCCAGGCCATCACCCGCTGGGGCAAGCTGGACAAGGTCCAGGAGGGCCTGGCCGCGGCCAAGGCGGCCGGCCTGGCGGTCAAGATCAACACCGTGGCCCTCAAGGGCGTCAACGACGACGAGTTCCACCGCCTTGTCGCCTGGTGCGGCGACGAGGGCTACGACCTGACCTTCATCGAGGTCATGCCCATGGGCGACATCGGCGGCGAGACCCGGGTCGACCAGTACCTGCCGCTGTCCATGGTCCGTGGCATCCTCCAGGAGAAGTGGACCCTGGACGAGATCGACTACCGCACCGGCGGGCCGGCGCGCTACAGCCGCTGCGCGGAGACCGGCGGGCGGATCGGCTTCATCACGCCGATGACCCATAACTTCTGCGAGAGCTGCAACCGGGTGCGCCTGACCTGCACCGGGACGCTCTATATGTGCCTGGGCCAGGAGGACGCCGCCGACCTGCGCGCGCCGCTGCGCGCCAGCGAGGACGACGCCCTGGTCGAGGCCGCGATCCACGAGGCCATCGCCCGCAAGCCCAAGGGCCACGACTTCGTCATCGACCGCCGCCGCCGCAAGCCCGCGGTCGGCCGCCACATGAGCGTCACCGGCGGCTGAGTTCCCCGATCCGAACAGCCAAGTGGATCACCGGGTCGAGCCCGGTGATGACATCGGTTGGGTTTCTCTACTCGATGAAGACCTGGTGGGCGAAGTCGTCGCCGTCGGAGATGGTGATCTGGGTGAAGCCGAGCATCTTGGCCAGGTCGAAGAAGGTGAAGACGTCCTGCACGCCGTACTCGGCGAAGAGCGGCATGACCCGGGCGATCGCGGTGAGGTCGGCGAAGACGGCGCGGGCCCGGTAGAGGGTCTCGATCCGGCCGTCCTGCAGGGCGACCAGGATCAGCTTCTGGGCGTCCGCACCCTTGGCGAAGACCGCCATGGTCGGGGCGTGCGGCCGGGCGCGCAGCTGGTTGGCGAGCCCGGTGGCGAAGCCGATCCGCACGGCGCGGCTGGTCTCCTCCAGGGTCTCCGCCCGGGCCTCGTAGGTCTCCTGGGTCTGCGGCTCGGGGTAGTAGTAGCCTGCGTGGCGATCATCGGCCCGGAGCGCGCCGCTCCAGCCCGCAAGCACCAGCAGCAAGGAAAACAGCAAAGCCGCCTGCCGCAAGACCATGGTCGTCTCCTCCTCCTCCAAGGACGGGCCGAAGTTGGGGCAAGGCCGGAGCAATTGCAAGGCGGATCGCCGCGGGCTGGCAGCGCCGCGCCCGACCCGGCTATACTCCGGTGTCGGCCGTCCTCCCAGGCGGCCGCAGCCGCGAGTCCGAGGGGGTCCCCTGCCCATGTCAAAGCCCGCCTTCGCGCTGGTCGCCGCCGACACCGCCGAGGCCAAGGCCGCCGTGACCCGGCTCGCCGAGCACTACGAGACGGTGCCGCCGGAGCAGGCCGAGGTCGTGGTCGCGCTGGGCGGCGACGGCCTAATGCTGGAGACCCTGCACGGCTTCATCGACCGCGGCACGCCGATCTACGGGATGAACTGCGGCTCGGTCGGCTTCCTGATGAACGAGTACCACGAGGATGGCCTGCGCGAGCGCCTGGCCCGGGCCGAAGCCGTCTCGCTCCATCCCCTGCGGATGCAGGCCGACACCCTGGCCGGGAAACGGGTCGAGGCCCTGGCGATCAACGAGGTCTCGCTGCTGCGCGAGGAGCGCCAGGCCGCCAAGCTGCGGATCAGCATCGACGGCGTGGTCCGGCTTGAGGAGCTGGTCTGCGACGGCGCGCTGCTGGCGACCCCGGCCGGCAGCACCGCCTACAACCTCTCGGCCCACGGACCCATCGTGCCGATCGGTGCGCCGCTGCTGGCGCTGACCCCGATCAGCGCCTTCCGGCCGCGGCGCTGGCCCGGCGCCCTGCTGCCGCACAAGGCGGTGGTCGCCTTCGAGGTCCTGGAGGCCGGGAAGCGCCCGGTCAGCGCGACCGCCGACTACACAGAGGTCCGCGAGGTCGCCCGGGTCGAGGTCCGCGAGGACCGCGCGGTCTCGCTCACCCTGCTCTTCGACCCCGGCCACAACCTCGAGGAACGCATCCTCATGGAGCAGTTCCAGCACTGACCGGCCCGGCCGGCGCGGGGGCCGTGACTCCCTGGACAAGGCGACGGCGATGCGGCAGGGTTTTCCCGATATCCGCCGCCCAGGCTCCATTCCGGGCCGCCGGCCGGCGGAGAGGAGGCGAAATGGCCCTAGCTCTTGGCAAGCTGAGTTCTTCGGTCCTGGCCGCAGGCCTTTCGGTCCTGCTGGTGTCGCCGGCCTTGGCCGACGGCGCCGGTCCCGGCAGTTTCCGCGCGGCGCAGGACAAAGGACTGTCGCTCGAGCTCGACCCCGAGTTCCTCGACAACCTCGAGACGACGAAGAGCGCCAAGACCGCGGGCGAGATCGAAGCCGCGGCCAAGGAAGCGGAAGCGAGGGCAATGGCCGAAAAGGAAGGCTCCTCCCTGCCGGACCAGGACGCCGAGGAGGCGGAGGCCGACAAGGACAAGAACCGCCGCGTCGATCTCTCCGACAAGGTTTCGGATTCCTGGAAGATGAACCCGGTGCTGCTGAACCGCAGCCAGGGCGGCGAGCCCAGCCGGCCCGAAGACGACCTGCGCGACCAGACCATCGGCCTGGAGCTGCGCCGCGAATTCTGAGCCTTGGCCTCGCGGCTCCTTTGACAGGCGGAACCGGCCACCTATCCTCGCCGTCGTGGCGGGCCCTCCAAGCGGGTCATGGCCGCTCAGAAAGCGGCCGTGCCGGGGGCGCGGCAGCGTCGCCCGCCGGCACGGCTGAGTTTTGGGGAAGACGAGCCGGGATCGCTAGGCGCGCCAGAAGGGCTTCCGGGCTTCGAAGTTGGCCTGGGCGCGGGTGATCCCGATGTCCTTCAGGCGGTGGTCGTCGAGGCTGGCGAGATGGGCCCGCTCGGCCGCCCGGTCCTGCCAGGTCAGGAGGCGGTCCATGATCCGGATCGGGAGGCCCGTCAGCCGGTGCAGGAAATCCGACGGCAGGCCGGACTGGCGCAGCAGATAGGTTCCGCGGGGGTCAGAGGCGAAGCCGGACATGATCAATACTCCTTATCCGATAGCTGCCCGCTGGCAGACGGGGATTTCTCGCTTTGTTCACGCAGATATTTGAATGTTTTCGGCGCGTGGGACAAACGACGATATCTTGCCACTTCTATTAGATTTTCTTATCCTTTGAGCCATGGCTCGACGCTTGCCGCCGCTCAACGCCCTGCGCGCCTTCGAGGCCGCCGCCCGGCACCTCTCCTTCACCAAGGCGGCCCAGGAGCTGCACGTGACCCAGGCCGCGATCAGCCACCAGGTCAAGGGGCTGGAGGAGATCCTGGGGATCCAGCTGTTCCGGCGCCTCAACCGGCGCCTCGCGCTCACCGAGGCCGGGCAGGCCTACCTGCCGCCCCTGCGCGACGCCTTCGACGCAATTGCCGGCGCCACCCAACGCCTGCACGAGCGCGAGGAGGGCAGCGCGCTGAAGATCTCGGTCCTGATGTCCTTCGCCTCGACCTGGCTGCTGCCGCGGCTGTCCGGTTTCCGCCGCCTGCACCCCGAGATCGATATCCTGGTGACCGCCGGCGATGCCCTGGTCGACTTCGAGCAGGACGACTTCGACATGGGCCTCCGCTACGGGCTGGGCAGCTATCCCGAGCTGCAGGTCGACGTCCTGATGGGCGACGAGATCTTTCCGGTCTGCTCGCCCAAGCTCCTGGACGGCCCGAATCCCCTGCGCCGGCCCGAGGACCTCGCGCATCACACCCTGCTGCACGACGTGGTCCAGGGTACGCCCGATGACCCGGACTGGCGCCTCTGGCTGCGCGAGGCGGGCGTCGAGGACGTCGACCCGACGCGCGGACCCGGCTTCAGCCACGGCAACTTCCTGCTGAGCGCGGCGGTCGCCGGCGAAGGGGTGGCCCTGCTGCGCCGCTCCCTGGTCGCCGACGAGATCAAGGCCCGCCGCCTGGTCTGCCCCTTCGGCCCGGTCTTTCCGACGCGCTTCGTCTATTCCCTGGTCGCCCCGCCCCACAAGGCCGAGCTGCCGAAGGTCGTCGCCTTCCGCGACTGGATCTCCGCCGAGGTGCGCGCCTTCCTGGACTCCTCGCCGCAGATCGCCGGCAGCCCTGCCGAGGCGGCAGGGCAGGCATGATCTGACTCGGTCGGCAGGGGACTGGCCTTCTCCCGGAAGCTCTGCCATCCTTGCCGGCCTGCGACGAGACCCCCGAAGGAGACGCCCTCGTGTCCAGCGCGGAAACCGCTGACGAACCCGCGACCACGGCCGCAATCCGGCCGGAAAGCCGCGCCTTGATCGAGAAGCTCATCGCTTTCGACACGACCAGCCACAAGTCCAACCTGGAGCTGATCGACTTCGTGCAGGACTACCTGGGCGACCTGGGCGTGGACTGCGAGCTGACCTACGACGACGACGAGCGCAAGGCCAACCTCTACGCGACCCTGGGACCGGACGACAAAGGCGGCATCGCGCTTTCCGGGCATACCGACGTGGTCCCGGTCGAGGGCCAGGACTGGTCGAGCGACCCCTTCGCGGTGACCGAGAAGGACGGCCGGCTCTACGGCCGCGGCACCTCGGACATGAAGTCCTTCATCGCGGTCGCCCTGGCCTACGCGCCGCGCTTCCTCGAGGCGGGGCTCAAGACGCCGATCCACTACTGCTTCTCCTTCGACGAGGAGGTCGGCTGCATCGGCGTGCCGCGGCTCTTGAAGGCGCTGGCCCGGAAGCCGGTGCGGCCCAAGGCCTGCATCGTCGGCGAGCCGACCGACATGAAGGTCGTCACCGCGCACAAGGGCATGCTGTCGCTGGTCTGCCGCGTGCGCGGCCTGGAATGCCACTCCTCCCTGGCGCCGCAAGGGGTGAACGCGGTCCAGGCGGCGGCCCGGGTGATCGTCAAGCTCGAGGACATGGCCCGCGCCAAGGCCGCCGAGGGGCCTTTCGATCCGGGCTATACGGTACCCTACACCACGATCCACACCGGCGTCGTCCGGGGCGGCACGGCGCTCAACATCGTGCCCAAGGACTGCTCCTTCGTCTTCGAGTTCCGCAGCCTGCCGGAGGACGACGCCGAGGCCCTGCTCGCCGAGGTCAAGCGCTTCGCCCACGAGGAGATCGAGCCGGCGATGAAGGCGGTCGCGCCGGAGACCGGCTTCGACTGGGAGCCGCGCTCCAGCTTCCCCGGTCTGCAGACGCCGGAGGACGCCGAGGTCGTGGCCCTGGCCAAGGCCCTGACCGGTGCCAACACCACGGGCAAGGTGCCCTACGGCACCGAGGCCGGGCTGTTCCAGGAGAGCGGCATCCCGGTCGTGGTCTGCGGCCCGGGCAACATCGCCCAGGCCCACAAGCCGGACGAGTTCATCGACCTGGCGCAGGTCGCCCTCTGCGAGCGCTTCATGGAGCGCCTGATCGAACGGACGACCCGGGCATGAAGGTCAAGGACGAGCCCGGCGCCGGGCGCACGCCCTATCCGGTCCAGCTGAGCCCGCCGGACATCGCCGAGTGGCGCGACAGCCAGACCGGCTTCGAGTACTTCCAGAGCTTCGATTCGGGACAGCCCGGCCCGCACGTCATGGTCTCCGCCGTGGTCCACGGCAACGAGATCTGCGGCGCGATCGCGGTCGACCGCCTGCTGCGGGACGGCCTGCGGCCCAAGGCCGGCTGGCTGACCCTGGGCTTCGCCAACGTCGAGGCCTTCCAAAGGCTCGATCTGGAGCGCCCCGACGCCTTCCGCTTCGTCGACGAGGACTTCAACCGGGTCTGGGCCGAGGCGGCGCTGGACTCCGACCGCGACAGCGCCGAGCTGCGCCGGGCGCGCCGGCTGCGCCCGCTGATCGACTCCGTCGACCTGCTGCTCGACCTGCACTCGATGCAGCACCCCTGCGTGCCCCTGATGCTGGCCGGCCCGACGGACAAGGGCCTGGCCCTCGCCCAGGAGGTCGGCTATCCGGCGACCGTGGTCTGCGACGCCGGGCACAAGGCCGGCCGGCGGCTGCGCGACTACGCCAGGTTCAGCGACCCCGAGAGCCGCAAGAACGCGTTGCTGGTCGAGTGCGGCCAGCACTACGAGGCGGCCGCCGCCGAGGTCGCCATGGAGACGACCCTGCGCTTCCTGACCGTGGCCGGGACCGTCGAGCCCGGCCTGCTGGCCGACTACGGCTACCGCCAAGCGCCGGCGCCGCAGAAGGTCATCCGGATCACCGAGGCGGTGACCATCGAGAGCGACGACTTCCGCTTCGCCGAGGCCTACAGGGGCCTCGAGGTCATCCCCCGGGCCGGCACGGTGATCGCCGAGGACGACGGCCGCCCGGTCCGCACGCCCTACGACAACTGCGTCTTGATCATGCCGACGCGCCGCGTCCGGCCCGGCAACACGGCGGTCAGGCTCGGTCGCTACCTGGCATGACCGCCGGCGCCGCGCCGACGCCGGGCAAGATCGGCGCGACGCCCGGCCGGGTCGCCCTCGCCCTCGCCATCGGCAGCCTGGGCGGCGCGGCGGCCCAGGCGGCGGAGCTGCCCCTGGCCTGGATGATCGGCGCCATGCTGGCGACCACCCTGGCCGCCGCCCTGGGCCTGCCGGTCGCCATGTGGCTCGGCCTGCGCGCGGTCATGGTCACGGTCCTCGGCGTCATGCTGGGCAGCGCCTTCTCGCCGGAGATCCTGGATCGGCTCCTGGAGTGGGCGGTCTCGCTGGCCTGCTTGGTGGTCTACGCCGGCGTCTCCGGCGCGCTCTGCCTGCAGGCCTTCAAGCACCTGGCCCGCTTCGATCCGGTCACCGCCTACTTCGCGGCAATGCCCGGCGGCCTGGCCGAGATGACCCTGGTCGGCGGGGCCATGGGCGGCGACGAGCGGGCGATCTCGCTGATCCATTCCGCCCGACTGCTGATCGTGATCCTCTGCCTGCCCTTCGCCTTCCAGCTGCTGGCCGGCTACGACCCGGCCCTCAAGCCGGCGGCCGGCGATTCGCTCACCGCGATCGGCGGGGCCGACCTGGTGATCCTGGTCGCCTGCGGGGCGCTGGGCTACCTCGGCGCCCGCGCCCTCGGGATCCCGGCCGCCCCGGTGGTCGGCCCGATGGTGCTCTCGGCCATCGTCCACCTCGCCGGCGTCACCGCGGCGGGGCCGCCGAGCGAGCTGATCGCCGCTGCCCAGGTCATCGTCGGCAGCGCGATCGGCTGCCGCTTCGCCGGGATCGGCCGTGCCTTCGTCCAGCGCGCGGTCGCCGCCGCCCTGGGCGGCACGGCGATCCACCTGGTCACGACCCTGGCCTTCGCCGGCGCCCTGGCGGCGCTCACCGGCCTCGACTTCGGGGCCCTGGTCCTGGCCTATTCGCCGGGCGGCCTGGCGGAGATGAGCCTCATCGCCCTGGCTTTGGGCTCGGACGCTGCCTTCGTCGCGACCCATCACATCTTCCGAATCTTTACCATCGTGGTCCTGGCGCCGGCCGCCTTCCGGCTGCTGCGCAGGCGCAACCATGCCGGGTAGACCCGTGACAAAAAGGGCGGAATCCAGCACGGAACAGACCCTTTTTTGACACACCTATGCCGCCGGCTTTCTGAGCATATTGTCCTCGGACCTCGGTTCGCGTCGGAAGTGCTGATGCAGTCGAGATCCGGGAGAGCGACCCACAACGTCGCCTTTGTCTGGGGTTAGCCGCCAAAGCCCGAAGACGAAGGCGCTTCTCCCGAGGACGCGGTTCGCCGCGACGGTGTGGGTTTAGTCGACCGGAGCTCAAAGCGGAAGTTTTTCCTAGCCTGGAGAGGGTGAGCGCGGATTTAGAGGTTACTGCCGCCAGCCACGGTCCCTGCTGTGCTGCCCGCTCAAGATCGTCCGCCCCCCGTGCGGTCAGGGCAAAACAGCGGGGACCGTATCTTTTCAGGCCCCTTTTTCCCGCAACAGACCCCGGCTCGGCCGGGGCCTCAGGCCATCTTGGCGGTGATGCCGCCGTCGACCACCAGCTCGGCGCCGGTGATGTACTTGGCCTCGTCGCTGGCCAGGAAGAGCGCGGCGTAGGCGACGTCCCAGGCGTCGCCCATGTGGCCCATGGGGCACTGGGCGTCGCGCACCTCGACCATCTTCTGGACGTCGCCCTGGCCGTAGGCGCCCTTCAGGGGCTCGACGATCATCGGCGTGTTCAACAGGCCGGGCAGGATCGTGTTCGCGCGGATGCCCCGCTTCGCGTACTCCAGCGCGACCGAGCGGGTGAAGCCCAGGACCGCCGCCTTGGTCGCCGAATAGGAGACGTAGGGCACGCCGGTCCAGCGGATCCCGGCGATCGAGGAGATGTTGACGATCGCGCCGCCGCCCTGCTTGACCATGATCGGCAGCACCTGCTTGCAGGTCAGGAACATCGACTTGAGGTTCACCTCGACGACCCGGTCCCAGTCGGCCTCGGAGATCTCGACCGGACCGCCGACTTCGACGATGCCGACGTTGTTGTGCAGGATGTCGACCCGGCCGAAGCGGTCAAGGCAGGACTGGACGATGGCCGCGACGTGCGCCGCGATCGAGACGTCGGCGACCTGCGCCGCGGCCTCGCCGCCTTCGCCCAGGATCAGGTTCAGGGTCTCGGCCAGGGCCGGGGTATCGATGTCGGTGCAGAAGACCTTGGCGCCCTCGCGGGCCATGAGCACCGCGGTCGCCTTGCCGTTGCCCCAGCCCGGCCCCGAAGACCCGGCGCCGGTCACGATCGCCACCTTGTCCTGCAGGCGTCCTGCCATCCGAAAAGCCCCCCGATACGATCGCCTATCCTTGCAGGAAAGCGGCGGGCAAGAAAAGGCCGGCCGGGTGGCGTCGGCGGAAGCGCCCGGGTCGCAGGCACGCGCATGCCGGGCCGCGCGGCCGTGCTAAATCGGGATGATTTGAAGCAGAACCGGCTTCAAATCTGAATCCAGCTTTCCTTGAGCGGTTGAGAGCACGATTCAGATATGAGGTCGAGTCGACCTCTTATCATCGTGCTCTAGGGAAGTCTCGAGACGGAGGACGCAGACAGGGGAGGCCGCCATGGAACGCCCGCAGGTCATCGAGATCAGGAACGGCGAGAGGTCGCCCGGCACCTTTTCCGCAGCGGAGATGGATGCCCGGCTCGCCGGGCTGCGCGGACTCATGGCCGAGAGGGGGATCGGCCACGCCCTCTTCACGTCCTACCACAATGTCAACTACTACAGCGACTTCCTCTACTGCGCCTTCGGGCGGCCTTACGGCCTGGTGGTCGACGCGGCCGAGTCGACCCTGATCGCCGCCAACATCGACGCCGGCCAGCCCTGGCGCCGCAGCCATGGCGCCAACCTGACCTACAGCGACTGGCAGCGGGACAACTTCTACCGCGCGGTCCAGCGCCTGATCCCCGACGGCGCGGCCGTCGGCCTGGAGTTCGACCACCTGAGCCTGCAGATGCGCGACAAGCTGGCGGCCGCCCTGCCCGGCAGCCGCTTCGCCGACCTGGGCGAGGACTGCATGCGCCTGCGCATGGTCAAGTCGGCCGAGGAAATCGCCCTGATCCGCCAGGGCGCCGCGATCGCCGACATCGGCGGCGCGGCCTGCGTCGAGGCGATCGCGCCCGGGGTGCCGGAGCACGAGGTCGCCTTGGCGGCGACCGGCGCCATGGTCCGCGAGATCGCCCGGCGCTTTCCCGACGCCGAGCTGCGCGACACCTGGACCTGGTTCCAGTCTGGAATCAACACCGACGGCGCCCACAACCCGGTGACCAGCCGCCGCATCGCCGGCGGCGACATCCTCTCGCTGAACTGCTTTCCGATGATCGCCGGCTACTACACGGCCCTGGAGCGCACGCTCTTCGCCGGGAGCTGCGACGACGCCTCTCTGCGGCTCTGGGAGGTCAACTGCCGGGTCCACGAGGAGGGCTGCCGGCTGATCCGGCCGGGCGTCAGCTGCGGCGCCATCGCGCGCCGCCTGAACGAGATCTACGCCGAGCACGAGCTCCTCGAGTACCGGACCTTCGGCTACGGCCATTCCTTCGGCGTGCTCTGCCACTACTACGGCCGCGAGGCGGCGCTCGAGCTGCGCGAGGACGTGGAGACGGTGCTGGCGCCAGGGATGGTGGTCTCCATGGAGCCGATGATCATGCTGCCGGAGGGCGCGCCGGGCGCCGGCGGCTACCGCGAGCACGACATCCTGGTGGTGACCGAGGACGGCGCCGAGAACATCACCGGCTTCCCCTACGGCCCGGCGCACAACATCGTCGGGGGGTGAGCGGGTCGGTGGTCCGACAACCGCGCAAGCCGGCCGAAGCGTCTCCCCCTCACCCTCCCGTCGCTATCGCGCCGGGCCCCTCCCTCTCCCTCGGGAGAGGGATGTGGAGGCTTGGCACGGCCTATGGCCGGGCCTTAGCCGGAGCTGGGTGAGGGGTGAATCCGCGGTATCGAAGGTTGCTTTAGCCGGCCGCCGTGCAGCTGGTCGAGAAGGCCCAGGTGTCCTCGACGCCGCGGTCGGCGAGCTCCTGGCGCACCTCGGCCAGGGCCTCGCGGCCGAAGGGGCCCAGGAGCACGCGTCGGTAGAGCCGGCCGGCGACCTCGGTGTGCACGATCTGCGCCTGCCAGCGGTCCTCGACCCGGGCATAGGCCTTGAGCGCGTTCATCGGGTCGGTGTAGCTGCCGATGACGATGAAGTTGGCGGTCATGGACCCGGACTGGAAGGCCTTGACGGCGACGGTCTCCGGCCCGGCGTCGCAGGTCCCGGCCGCGAGCTGGTTCGAGACCGCGTCCGCGTTGTGGACCCGCGCCGCGGCCCGGGCCTGGCCGACCGGCTCCTTGATCGGCCCCAGCGGCGCCCGAATCACGGGCAGGGCCGCGCCCGCCGCGCCCTCGGCAGGGGCCGCGATCTGAGGGGCCACGATCTCGGGAGCGGCGATCATCGAGAGGGCCAGGGGCTCGGAAGGCGCGGCCGGGGCCGCCTCGGCCGCGGCCAGGCTGCCGCGCCAAGCCGGCGCCGCGCCGCCGCAGCCGGGCATCCCTTGGGGGCCGTCCCGCTCGCAGCCGAGCGAGACCTCGGCCGCCTCCGCGCCGCTTCGGGCCGGCGGCGCAGCCGCGGCTTCCCGGCCTTCCTCGAGTACCATGACGTAGCCGGGCGCGGTGATGGCGCCGTCTTCGATCTGCGCGCCGCTGTCGGCGAGCGCCCGGATCGAGTCGAAGCGCGCGCCCAGGTAGCCGCTCGCCAGGCCTACCAGGCAGATCAACGCGACGCCGCGAAGCCTCTGGAAGCGCCTGATCCGTGCCATCTGCCGCCGAAGCGAACGAAGGCAGTCCGGCTCCCGGTCCCCGGACTGCGACTCCCCGGTCTCCCGGGCCCAGGATAGCGTTGGCGGGCGGTGCATAGCGAGTAAACCTCGGCTCTCGTTAACCCTACCAAGCGGTTATACTTAAGCTGACTTAAGGCCGGGTTAACCCTATAAAGGCTCTGTGAAATTAATTTCTGTTAGAATCAAGTAAACCCCGGTACAAACCATAGGGTTGCGCGGCAAGACGCTGTTAACTATGTCGCAACCAATTCCTTCAAGAATCGCTAAGATCACGGCCGTGCTTGAAGGCGGCCGCAACGCGGAGGGTTGACCAGATGGGAAACGACACCGGCGCGGATCCACGCGGCGGTTTCAAGGTGGTGGGCGCCGGCGAGACCGCGCAGGGGACCGCCGACCCGCAGGCCGCCGCCCAGGCCTCTGAGCCCGGCAGCGAGCTCCGCGCGCTCCGCCCCAGGATCATCGTCCTCGGCCTCGGCGGGGCCGGCGGCAACGCCGTTCACAACATGATCGAGGGCCAGCTGGAAGGCGTCGAGCTCTACGTCGCCAACACCGACGCCCAGGCGCTGGAGGGCTCGATCTGCAGCCATCGCCTCCAGCTCGGCCGCGAACTGACCGGAGGCCTGGGCGCCGGCGGACGCCCCGAGGTCGGCCGCGCCGCCGCCGAGGAGTCCCTCGAGGAGGTCCTGTCGGTGACCTCGGGGGCCAGCCTGGTGTTCATCGCCGCCGGCATGGGCGGCGGCACCGGCACCGGCGCCGCGCCGGTGGTCGCCGAGGCGATCCGCAAAAAGGGCGTCCTGACCGTCGCGGTGGTGACCAAGCCCTTCCGCTTCGAGGGCGAGCTGCGCATGGAGGTGGCCGAGCAAGGGATCGAGGCCCTGGAGCGGCACGTCGACACCCTGATCGTGATCCCGAACCAGAACCTCTTCAAGATCGCCACCGAGAAGACCTCGGTCGCCGACGCCTTCCACAGGGCGGACAACGTCCTCTTCGCCGGGGTCCGGGGGGTCACCGACCTGATGGTCAAGCCGGGGCTGATCAACCTCGACTTCGCGGACTTCCGCAGCGTCATGACCCAGACCGGCAAGGCGATCATGGGCGCCGGCGAGGCCGACGGGCCGCGGCGCGCGATCGACGCCGCGGAAGCGGCCATGGCCAATCCGCTGCTGGAGGACAGCTCCGTCGACGGCGCCCGAGGCGTGCTGATCAATGTCACCGGCGGCCGCGACCTGACCCTCTTCGAGCTCGACGAGGCGGTGGAGACCGTCCGCGCCGTGGCCCATGCCAAGGCCAACATCATCGTCGGCTCGGCCTTCGACGAAGGCCTGGAGGGCAAGATCCGGGTTTCGGTCCTGGCGACCGGCATCCTGCCCAAGGCGCCTCAGGCCGAAGCCGGAGCCGGTGCAAAAGCGGTCTCCGCGGCGCCCGCCGCAGCGGCCCCGGCCCAGCAGAAGGCGCCCGAGCCGGCGCCCGGGCCGAAGGACGCGACCCAGGCCGCCGAGGCGAAGCGGGCCGCCGCGCCGGCGGCGCCGGCAGCCCCCAAGGCCGACACGGCCGCGCCCCCGGCGCCGAAGGCAGAGCCGGCGACCGCCGACGCCGACCCGCCCCGGGTGGCCGCCACGCCCGCCGGGGAAACGACGCCGGCCCCCAAGGTGACGGCCCCGCCACAGGCATCGGATCCGCCGCAACCGGCCGCCGAGGCCCCCAGCCCGAAGTCGGAGGCCGTAGAGCTGCAGGCCGAGGCGCGGCCGCGCGAAGCGCCCGAGCCGGCCGAGGCCGGGATGCAGCCGGCAGCCGCGGCGGCCGGGGACCCGGTCGAGGTGAAGGCGGAGGCCACGGTCGCCACCGCGACGGCGGGCCCCGAACCGGAAACCGCGGGTGCGGGGAGTCCCGAGGCGGCCGCCCGGGTCGAGCCCCCCGCCCTCGAGACCCCAGAGGTTCCGGACGCCCAGCCAGCGACCAAGACCGCGGCGAACGAGGGTCGCCTGACCTTGGAGGACATCCTTCGGCGCGCCGAACAGGCCATGGAGAGCAAGAAGGCGACCGAGGCGGAGAACGCCGCCGGGGCGCCGGCGCCCCCGTCCGGGGGCCAGTCTGAGCCTCAACCCAAGTCCGCGCCCCTACCCAAGTCCGAGCCCGAAGCCCTGTCCGTGCCCCAATCGGCGCTCGAGCCCCAATCGGCGCTCAAGCCCGCGACCGCACCTGAGCCCGAAGCGGTGGCAGCACCCGACGTCGAGATGACGCCATCGGCCCAGGAGCGCGAGCCGGCCCCCGCGCAGGCCGCAGTGGACGACGAGGTCGACCTCGACGCCCTGATCGACGAGGTCCTGATCCGCAACCGCAAGACCGCCGACCCGGGTCCGTCGGAGCCGACGCTCAAGATTCCGCCGGTGGCCGAACCGACGGCCCCGAATCCGGGCGACACCTCGACCGATGCCCTGCTGGAGGACCTGGCCTTCAGTCTGGCCAGCGACGACCCCTTCGTGCTGGACGAGCCGACCCCGGAGCCCGCTGCCGAGGGCAAGGACCTGGAAGCGCTCTTCGGATCGGAGACGACCGACCGCGCCCCGGGCCCGGCTCTCGGCGGCCCGGCCGAGGACGGCCCGGCGGCGGCGATCACGGAGGATTCGGAGGACGCCTTTCAGGCCGAGCTCGACCGGCGGGCCCGCGAACGGGCGCGCGCCGCCCTGGAGGCGCTATCGGACTCGCACGGCGGCGAGGATCGGGCCAAGCCGAAACCCGAGGAGGAGTCCGACGAGGCCCTGCGTGAGATCATGAACATCCCCTCCTTCCTGCGCCGCACGGAGGATTGACTCCGGCCCACCTTCTCCGAAAAGCAGAACGGCGCGGTCCAGACCCGGACCGCGCCGTCCTCTTTTTCCGTTTCGCTTCGGGCGACCGGCCCGGCGGCCGATCGGCGGCTCAGCTCGCGACCGGGACCACGCGGCGGTCGCGGGTCAGCATCTCCTGGGCCAGGTGCAGGTAGGCGCGCGAGCCGACGCAGGCGTCGTCGTAGAGCAGCACCGGCTTGCCGTGGGAGGGCGCCTCGGAAAGGCGGACGTTGCGCGGGATGATGGTCTCGTAGACCACGTCGCCCAGGTGCTGGCGGGCATCGGCCTCGACCAGGCTGGAGAGCTTGTTGCGGGCGTCGTACATGGTCAGCACGATGCCCTGCAGCTCCAGGCTGGCGTTGAGCTTGGCGCGGATCAGGTCGATGGTGCGGATCAGGTGGCTCAGGCCCTCCAGGGCGTAGAACTCGCTCTGCAGGGGCACCAGGACCGAGTCGGCCGCGACCAGGGCGTTCACGGTGAGGAAGCCGAGGGCCGGCGGGCAGTCGATGATGATGTCGTCGTAGCTGCCGAGCAGGCCGCGCAGGTTGTCGCGCAGGCAGTACTGGCTGCGCGACATCGCCGAGAGCTCGACCTCGGCGGCCGAGAGTGCGATCGAGGAGGGCACCAGGGCCAAGCCGGGGACCACGGTCTCGACCACGACCTGCTCGACCGGGGTGCGCCCGATCAGGACTTCGTAGACGGTCTGGCGCTTGCCGCGCTCGATGCCCAGGCCGGTGGTCGCGTTGGCCTGGGGGTCCAGGTCGATGATGAGGACGCGGTGGCCGCAGGCGGTCAGCGCCGTGCCCAGGTTGATCGCGGTCGTGGTCTTGCCGACGCCACCCTTCTGGTTGGCGATGGCGAGCACGCGCGCCTGCCCGCTGTATCCCCTACCCATGTCTGCTCCTCCTCGTGTCCGGTCGCGCCAGGCGACGGCGACCGCGCGGCGCGGTCGTGGTTAACGAAGTATTTTTGGTTTTGGTTAAGGAAGGTTTAACCGAGATATACTCGCAAGGGTCGTATCAAGACCGTGACAAGCCATCCCTAACCCCGGCCGGGACTTCGTTTGGGGCGGATCAGGCCCGGTCGATCAGGTGGAGGAAAGACCCGAAGACCCGGCCCGCGCGGGCGCCCAGCGGGCCGAGGTCGCGGCCCAGGGCGTCCCGGCAATGGAACAGCGGCGGCGCCTCTCCTTCGCCGCCGCTCCGGGTCGCGTAGTGGAATTCGTGGCCGCGGAAGGCGGCGCCGGCCCGGCCGAGGGGCGTGGCCGCGGCCAGGCTGGCCGCGCGGTAGCCCAGGGAGAGGCGCGGCGCGGCGAAGCTGGTCTCGACCGGCAGCAGCCCGGCCATGGCATGGCCTTCCCCTTGGGCGTCGACCAGCCTTCGGCCCAGCACCATGTAGCCGCCGCACTCGCCGTAGACCGCGCAGCCCCGCGCCGCCGCGGCCCGCAATCCCGCGAGGAAGCGGGCGTTGCCGGCGAGGCGCCCGGCTTGCAGCTCCGGATAGCCGCCGGGGAGGTAGACGGCCTCGGCGGCCGGGTCCGGCGCCTCGTCGGCCAGCGGCGAGAAGAAGCTCAGCTCGGCGCCGGCCGCGCGCCAGGCCTCCAGCAGCGCCGGATAGGCGAAGGCGAAGGCCGGGTCCCGGGCAACCGCGATGCGCTGGCCGAGGGGCGGCAGGGGCGGCCCGGCCGCGCCGGCGGAGTCGATGCCGGCCGGCCGAGCGAGAGCGGCCAGGGCCTCGAGGTCGAGGTCCTCGGCGACCGCCGCCGCGGCCGCCTTCAGGAAGGCCTCCAGGTCGGGATGCTCGGCGGCCTGGACCAGACCGAGGTGGCGCTCGGGCAGGACCAAGCCGTCGCGGCGGCGCAGGCAGCCCAGGACCGGGACCGGCAGGCCGGCGCAGGCGGCGCGCAGCAGCTCGGCGTGGCCGGCCCCGCCGACCCGGTTGAAGACCAGGCCGGCGATGGCGGCGGTAGTCCCGGAGGCCGGGCGGTGGGCGAGGAAGCCCTCGACCAGGGCGGCGGCCGAAGCGCCCATGCCGCGGGCCTCGACCACCAGGACCACCGGCCAGCCGGTCGCGGCCGCCAGGGCGGCGGTCGAGCCCAGGCCCTGCGGCCCGGCCCCGTCGAAGAGGCCCATGACCCCCTCGCCCAGAATCAGCTCGACCTCCGCCGAGGCCCGCGCCAGGGTCGCGGCCAGGGTCGCCGGCCGCATCGCCCAGGCATCCAGGTTGAAGCAGGGCCGCCCGGAGGCCGCCCGGTGGAAGGCCGGGTCGATGTAGTCGGGGCCGACCTTGACCGAGCCGACCGCCAGTCCGGCCTCGCGGAAGTGCCGCAGCAGCGCCAGGGTGACCAGGGTCTTGCCGCTGCCGGAGGCCGGCGCCGCGATCAGCAGGCCGCGGGGCATGGACTTGCAGGAAAGCGGTTTAGCAAGTTTATGGGACCCTGCGAGCCGCCACCCTTGCCCTTCGACAGGGCGCGAAGCGCGGCGCGTATGCGCGGGTGAGGGTCAGCAACTGCACGTGCGTCTCCTCATGCTGAGCCTGTCGAAGCATGACCTTCGGCAAGGACACTGGACTCGCTCAAGCCGACTAGCCGGCGTCGCGCCGGGCGCGGCCCAGGGGATCGGCGTCGAGGACCCGGCCGGCCAGGGCGCCGAGCCAGTCGAGCCCGGCACGCAGGCGGACCACCTCGCCGACCACGACCAGGCAGGGCGGGGTCAGGCCGGCGGCCAGGGCCTCAGCGTAGCAGGCGCCCAGGGTCGTCTCCAGCACCGCCTGACCGGGCAGGGTCGCCCGGCTGACGATGGCGACTGGCTCCTGCGGATCTCGGCCGCCGGCGAGCAGGCGCCCGGCGATGGCCTCGAGGTGCTTGAGGGCCATGTAGATCACGATCGCCGGCGAGCCCCGGGCGATGGCGTCCCAGTCCAAGTCGTCGGGGACCTCGCCGCCGACGTTGTGGCCGGTCAGGAAGGTCACCGCCGAGTTGGTGTCCCGGTGTGTCAGCGGGATGCCGGCACTGGCCAGGCCGCCGAGGCCGCTGGAGATGCCCGGCACGATCCGGAAGGGCACCCCGGCCGCGACCAGGGCCAGGGCCTCCTCGGCGCCGCGGCCGAAGACGAAGGGATCGCCGCCCTTGAGGCGCAGCACCCGGCGGCCCTCGCGGGCCAGCTGGATCAGGCGGCGCGAGATGTCCGCCTGCTTGGGCGAGGGCTTGCCGCCGCGCTTGCCGGCGTACTCCAGCTCCGCTGCCGGCCCGGCCAGGCGCAGGATCTCCTCGCCGACCAGGGCGTCGTAGACCACGACCTCGGCGCTGCGCAGGCCCTGCAACGCCTGCAGGGTCAGCAGCCCGGGATCGCCCGGCCCGGCCCCGGCCAGCCAGACCCAGCCCGGCTCGATCTCCGGCAGCTCCAAGGAACTCGCTTCCATGGGCCGCACTCTAGACCGCCGCCGCGGCCGCGCCTAGCCGGAGAGCGCTGTCGGGAATCGGGATTGAGACACGTCCGCCGGCGCCCGGCCTGCGCCGCCTGCGGGCACAGAGGTTCTGGTTTCGAGTGACGGTCCAAAGTAAGGTCTTTGGTATAGGGCAGCGCCGGTCGCAATCGACTCGCGGGGCCGACGAGGCCGCGCGATGCGGGGCGCAACAATCCGCCGACTTGATGGCGCTCCGGAGCAAGAGGGCCAGGAGTCGGCAAGAACCGGCAGGATCAACCTGCCGCATCGAATGTGGGAGGAGTCGCGAGATGAAGAAGGCAATCAAAGCAGGCCTTGTCGCCGGGGCCCTGACCGCGGTCGCCACGACCGCGGTGCAGGCTGCGCAATGCAGCAACGACACCTGGAAGAAGGTGATGGAGCGCGGGAAGATCGTGGTCGGCGTCAAGGCCGACTACAAGCCCTGGGGCTTCCGGGACGAGAACGGCAACCTGGTGGGCATGGAAGCGGACATGGCCCAGGACGTCGCCGATGCCATGGGCGTCGAGCTGGAGCTGGTCCCGGTGCAGTCGTCGAACCGCATGCAATTCCTGGAGCAGGGCAAGATCGACCTGATGATCGCCACCATGTCCGACCGCAAGGACCGGCGCGAGATCGTCGGCATCGTGCAGCCCAACTACTACACCTCGGGCACCAACGTCATGTCGCCCAAGGCGCTGGGCCTGAAGACGTGGGAAGACCTCCGCGGCAAGCCGGTCTGCGGCAAGCAGGGCGCCTTCTACAACCAGATCGTGGAGGAGCGCTACGACGCCGAGGTCGTGGCCTTCGTCGGCAACGCCGAGGCCAAGCAGGCGCTGCGCGACAAGAAGTGCATCGCCTGGGTCTACGACGACTCCTCCATCATGTCCGATCTCGCCTCCGGCAACTGGGACGAGTTCGAGATGCCGCTGGCCTCCGAGGACGACAACCCCTGGGGCCTGGCCGTTCCGCTCGCGGAGAAGGACTGCGTCTTCGGCCGCTTCATGTCCGGCATGCAGTACAACTGGCTCCAGTCCGGCCGGCTGATCGAGCTCGAGAAGAAGTGGGGAATCCAGGGGACCGCCTTCCTGGAGGCACAGAAAGAGCGCCTCGCCGACTGGCTTGCGGAATAGCACGACCGCGCGACGAGGGGCGCCCTGCGCGGGGCGCCCCTTTCAGGGCAGCGGCCTGCCCTCACGCTGAGGCAGCGGCGGAGGGCGGCCTCTCGGGGGACCCATGCTCGATCTCTTCCGCGAATTCTTCGTCCAGCTTGCGGAGGACCATCCGCGCTGGAACTTCATCTTCTTCTACGATGCGCGCCAGTGGAGCCGCATCCTCGAGGGGCTCTACTACACCCTGATCCTGTCGCTCGCCTGCATCGTCTTCTCGGTGGTCATCGGGATCGTGGGCGCCTGGGCCCAGGGCTCGCCGCTCCGCTGGCTGCGGACCCTGGTCCAGGGCTACATCCAGTTCTTCCGCAACACCCCGCCCTTCGTGCAGCTGCTGTTCTTCTACTTCGCGCTCGGCCAGTTCACGCCGACCTACTCGCCTGACGGCTGGCTGGAATACCCGATCATCTCGAACGTCGGCTGGGCCGTGATCTCCCTGTCCTTCTTCGCCGGGGCCTTCAACGTCGAGATCTTCCGCGCCGGGATCGAGGCGGTGCCGGAGTCGACCCAGGAAGCGGCCACCTCCCTGGGCTTCACGCGCCTGCAGACCTACGCCGAGGTCGTGCTGCCCCTGGCCTTCCGGGTCTCCCTGCCGGCGCTCAACAACAACCTGGTCAACCTGGTGAAGACCACGACCCAGGCCTTCGCCATCGCCGTGCCTGAGCTGCTGTACCAGTGCGTATCGATCTGGAACGACTATCCGAGCGCGCAGTACCCGACCATGCTGCTGCTCTTCGTCGTCTACATCGGCCTCGTGGGCATCCTCGTCTACGGCATGCACCGCTGGGAGTCGGCGATGAAGATCCCGGGCTACGGGGCCGGCGCATGATCGGCCGCCCGATCCCGGGCCTCGGCGCCGCCGCCACCGGCGACCTGGCGGTCATGAAGCCCTTCGATCCGGCCGGCCGGACGCGCCATGACCCGCTTCTGGTCTCGCGGTTCCTCGCCGGCCTGGACTGGCGCCATTTTCTGGGCCTCGCCCTGATCCTGGGACTCTGGCCGGCCCTGGCCTACGCGCAGGGCCGCTACAGCCAGGCCGACGCCTTCGCCGCCTTGGTGAAGTGGATCCCCTTCGTCGTCACCGAAGGCTTTCTGTTCAACATCCTGATCAGCTTCTTCTCCATGGCGATCGGCACGGTCTTCGGCGTCATCCTGGGCATGATGCAGATCTCGCCGATCGGCTGGATTCGCTGGCCGTCCTTCTTCTTCACCCAGCTGTTCCGCAATTCGCCCTGGCTCGTCCTGCTGTTCATCGTCCTGCTGGCCTTTCCCTTCGAGATCGAGATCTTCGGGGGGATCTTCAGCTTTCCCGCCTGGATCAAGGCGGTCATCGGACTGTCGCTGCCGATCATGGCCAACCTGGCCGAGGTCCTGCGCGGGGCGGTGCAGTCGGTGCCCTCCGGGCAGTGGGAAGCCGCGGAATCCCTGGCCTTCACCCGGCGCCAGACCCTCTTCGAGATCATCCTGCCGCAATGCTACAAGCGCATGATCCCGCCCTGGATGAACTGGTACGCCATCCTGACCATGGCCACGCCGCTCTGCTCGCTGCTGGGCGTCGAGGAGATGATCAACCTCTCGCGCCAGGCGATCGAAGCCGAGGACAACCATCCCGAGTTGCTGGTGCCCTTCTACGGCTTCGCGCTCATCGTCTTCTTCGCCTATTGCTACCCGATCGCCCGCTGGACGATCGCGCTGGAACGGAAATACGCAGTGAAGCTCTGATACCAAGGGGCGCTGATAATGACTCATTTGACCGGGTTTGCTTGCCCGCCCGTCAGGCGCGCTTCGCGCAGCGGTGCGATGTACCGTAAGCGGAGCGCAACGCAGCGGGCGGTCA
>JASJBF010000043.1 GCA_030066685.1 Kiloniellales bacterium
GAGGGCGTCGGCCACATGCCGCACATGGAGGCCTCGGCCGAGGTCAACCGGGCGATCGAGGCGGCATTGGCTTAGCTTCAGGCCCACCGGCGGCGGCCGTCCCACCGGCCGCCGCCGCTTTTCACTCCGGGAAGGCGCCATGGCCCAAGTCAAGGTCTACGGCAGGCGCGACCACTTGAGCGCCGTGCGCGGCGCGCTCTCGGACATCATCCACGCGGCCAACCGCGACATGCTCGGCCTGCCCGCGGACAAGCGCTTCCACCGCTTCATCGCGCTGGAGGCCGAGGACTTGGTGTATCCGCCGGATCGCGGCCCGGCCTACACGATCATCGAGATCTCCATGTTCGAGGGCCGCGATCCGGCGACCAAGAAGGCGCTCTTGAAGCGCCTGATGTCCGACATCGCCGAGGGCCTCGGAATCCCGGTCGCCGACATCGAGATCACCATCTTCGAGACGCCGCGCGCCAACTGGGGCATCCGCGGCAAGACCGGCGACGAGCTGGAGCTCAGCTACAAGGTCGAGGTCTGAGGCCGGTCGACTTCGAAGAGCACCCTAGAGCGTCGTCATTGCGAGCGCAGCGAAGCAATCCAGGTAGGGTTGGCACCGTGCAATTGGTTGCATTCGCTGGATCGCCACGGCCGCTTGCGCGTCCTCGCGATGACGTTTGGACCCGCGCGCCGGCTCAGTCGAACTCCGTCGGCAGTTCGGGCTCGGCTCGGTGCGCGAACATGCGCGCGATCTGGAACGGCAGCACGCGCCCGACGGAAAGCTCGGGGAGCGCATCGGGCGCGAAGAAGTCGACGCCGGAGGTCTCCAGGCTGGTGGCCGGTGCGCCACCGGTGATCTCGCAGAGGAAGAAGAGCTTGTACATGTGGAAGGGCATGGGCGGCTCGTGCGCGTGCAGGCTGCGGTCGTAGACGGCGGCGAGCTTGACGATTTCGACCTCGAAGCCCGACTCCTCGCGCATCTCCTTGGCGATGGCGGCCCGCGGCGACTCGTTCACGTCGGCCCAGCCGCCCGGCAGCGTCCACCTGCCGTCGCTCGTCTCGCGCACCATGAGGACCCTGCCGTCGCGGAAGGCGGCGCCGCGCACGTCGACCTTGGGCGTGGCGTAGCCGGTTTCGCCGTCGAACAGGGTCTGGATTTTGCCGATATCGGCGACCGCGCCCGCCGCCATGATCTGCGCGGCCACGGCGCGGACCTGCCGATAGCGCTCGAGGTCGTAGCCGTTCTCGGCAAAGGTCAGCCCGATCTGCGCGATCGCCTGCAGCTCCTTCGCCCACTTCAGCCACTGCGGTTCGTTCACGGTGACGATCTCCCTGGTTCCATGCGGATGCCGAGCTGCCACAAGACATGCCCCGCCCTGCCGCCGACGACAATCACTTTGGCTGAGCGCGGCCGGGTCACCTTGCCCACGGGACCGGGGAAGCGTATCTACAGCTCATGACCTCTAGCCACCATGCCCGGGCCTTCGCGCCGCCGGCCGAGCCGGCGGACGCGCGCGCGAACCTGATCGGCCTGACCCGGGCCGAGCTCGAGGCCGAGATCGCGGCTCTCGGCGAGCCGGCCTTCCGGGCGCGCCAGCTCTGGCACTGGATCTATCACCGCGGGGTCGCCGACTTCGACGCGATGACCTCGCTCTCCAAGGCCTTCCGGGCGCGCCTCGCCGAGCGCTACGTGGTGCGGCGGCCCGAGGTCTCGCTGGGCCAGGTCTCGAACGACGGCACCCGCAAGTGGCTGCTGCGCTTTGCCGACGCGCAGGAGGCCGAGTGCGTGCACATCCCGGAGGAGGACCGCGGCACGCTCTGCGTCTCCAGCCAGGTCGGCTGCACGCTGACCTGCCGCTTCTGCCACACCGGCACCCAGCGCCTGGTGCGCAACCTCTCGGCGGCGGAGATCGTCGGCCAGGTCATGCTGGCACGCGACGACCTCGGCGAGTGGCCGACGCCGATGGAGGAGCGGCGCATCACCAACATCGTCATGATGGGCATGGGCGAGCCGCTCTATAACTACGACAACGTGGCCAAGGCGCTGAAGGTCGTCATGGACGGCGAGGGCATCTCGATCTCCAAGCGCCGCATCACCCTCTCGACCGCCGGCGTGGTGCCGATGATGCGCCGCTGCGGCGCGGAGCTCGACGTCAACCTGGCGGTCTCGCTGCACGCGGTGAGCGACGAGGTGCGCGACGTCATCGTGCCGCTCAACAAGAAGTACCCGCTGGCCGAGTTGCTGGCCGCCTGCCGCGACTATCCCGGCACCAACAACGCGCGGCGCATCACCTTCGAGTACGTCATGCTGAAGGGCGTCAACGATTCCACGGCGGAGGCGCGCGAGCTGGTGCGCCTGCTCAGGCCGATTCCGGCCAAGGTCAACCTGATCCCCTTCAACCCCTGGCCCGGCGCCCCCTACGAGTGCTCGAGCGGCGCCGCGATCGAGGCCTTCTCGAACACGCTGTTCGAGGCCGGCATCTCCGCCCCGGTGCGCCGGCCGCGCGGCCGCGACATCATGGCCGCCTGCGGCCAGCTCAAGTCGGCGAGCGAGCGGGTGCGGAAGAGCGCGCGGGCGCCTGAGCGCAAGACTTCAAACCCGGTCGTCCTCGGCTAGGTCGGCTTCGATAAACAGGCTATGCGACGCCGGGAGCGATGCGCGCAGCAGCTTGTTGGCGTCGAGGCCGCGAGCGCGGTTCGTCGGTGGGCTCTTAAAGGGCAGCAACCGACCGGTCGTCAGCAAAAGCGTGCGGAAGGCCTCGACTCGCTTCCAACTGCGCCCGTAGCGCTGATTGATCGCGGCTCCGTGCTTGCGCAGCCACATGCAGGCGGCCGCGCTGACGTGGACGGCGGCATAGGTCGTGCCGTCGCCCAACTGCTCGTCGGGATCCTCCGGCAGAACATTCGCACGCCGGACCGGACCGGCGGGCGCCCAGACGTCGATCCGACCGTAGCGGTCGTACTTGGCATAGATCCGATGCTTCTTGCCGCGCCGCTCGATGCCGGCGACGCCGATCGTCCGCCGGTGTTTTCCGGGATAGGTGACCCGATCGATCTTCTGACCGGCCGCGGCGACGACGATGACACCGTTCTCGTAAGCCAGATCGATCGCCTTGCCCATGGCCGAATCATTGAGCAGCGGAAAGCCGAGACTGATGTTGACCACCGGCGCCACCCGCTGACGTACGACATGGGTTATCGCCTTGGCGATGGCGCGGGCCTCGCGGTCCGTCACCAGGCTGGAGTTGGTGACCCGGAACGGCACGATCGGCAGGCCGGGCGCCACACCGGTGATGCCGGCGCTATTCGCTGAGAGTGCGCTGCCCGAGCGGGTGCCGTGGCCGGGCTCCATGAAGCCGACATCCTTGAGAAGATCTTCCGCGGTGCCGCGCTGCGGCTGAAGGAAGTCGCGGCCCTGCCGCGTGAGAATGATGTCGTTCCGACCGTTGTTCCAGGTCCCGAAGGCCGGGTTCTCGGTGTAGCCTGTGTCGAGGTGCGCCACCCGGACAGTGCCCCAGTCGACCTGACCGCTTGGACGCCCGGGCAGCTGGGCGAGAGCCTGTCGCGCCCTCACGTGGACAAGATTCCATTCCTGCATTCTCTTGCCTCCCTTCGCCAGATCACCGGAAGAACCATGCCGCGCGCGCCTGTCCCCTGCAACAGAGGCGGGAAAAACCGCCCTCTCCTGTGTCCAATTTGAGACAAAGACATCCCGCGGCTCGCTTGGTTCTTCACAGCTAGCCCCTTTGCGCTAGGGTATCTCTGGTTGTAGGGACGATCGCCATGAAGGCATTGGAACTGGGCAGGCTCGAGCGCGTCGAGCCGCGATCCGCCTGGTCCGACGAGGCCGTCGACTTCACGCCCTGGTTGGCGCAGGGCGAGAACATCTCGCTGCTCGGCCGGACCTTGGGCTTGGATCTGAAGGTCGAAGCCACGGAAAAACCGGTCGGTTCGCTCAGCGCCGACCTGCTCTGCCGCGACGAGCTTTCCAGCAGCTGGGTCGTGATCGAGAACCAGCTGGGCCGCACCGACCACCGCCACCTGGGACAGCTGCTGAGCTACGCTGCCGGCCTGGACGCTGTCACCGTGATCTGGATCGCCTCCTGCTTCTCGGCCGAGCACCGCGCCGCCGTGGAATGGCTCAACGCCGTCACCGAGCCGCCGCTGCGCTTCTTCGGCCTCGAGATCCAGCTCTGGCGGATCGACGGCTCGGCGCCGGCGCCCCGTTTTCACGTGGCCTCTGCGCCGCTCGGCTGGTCGAGCCTGGATGTCCTGAGCGAGAGCTGTGCCGAGCCGGCGCGGCCCGGCCCGATTGCCGATCAATACTGGTCCCGGTTCCTGGCGCGGGGCCGGGCGGTATCGCCCGATCTGCTGAAGAGCGCGAGGCCGACCGGGAACAGCTGGCTCGGTGTCACGAAGTACGCCGAACACAATGCCTGGCTCGCCGTCGCCTTCGACCGCCGGCACAAGAAGCTGCGCGTCAAGCTGGAGCTTTTCGGCGCGGAAGGCGAAGCGCAGTTCAAGCAGCTTCAGCGATCGCGGCGCGAGATCGAATCCCGCGTCGGTGCGCCTTTGATCTGGTGCAACCGGCCGAGTCAGCCTTGGAAGACCGTGTGCTTGGAGCGCGCCGGCTGCGACCTGGACGACCGCGCTCAGTGGGACGAGCAGCATCTCTGGCTGGTGCAGGCGCTCGAACGATTTCAGGCGGTCTTGCCGCCGCTGATCGCTTAGGGACGCGCACCGAGACGCAGGAGTTCAGGGCCTGGCGGGTCGCGACCCGGTGGCCCGTTCGCGCTCGGCGAGTCGGATGACCTGGGCGACGAAGGCCGTCTTGCCCGCGGTGTAGAGATGGCGCGCGTGCTTGTGGCGCCAGTGCAGGTCGCGTTTCAGCGCCTTGTACTGGCAGGCGGTGTGCGGGTGGGCGCGCAGGAAGTCGCGGAACAGGAGCTGGTCGCGCCAATAGAGGCCGTCCAAAGCCGTGAAGCTCAGGTGATGGGTGCGCCCGGAGCGGGGGCCCCTGGTGTAGAGCAGTCGCCCGGGGACGCCCATGGGGCCCAGCGGCTGGTAGCCGAGCCGCCGGAGTGTCCGCTCGAGACCCGCGAGATCGGCGAGACCCGACACCGCGGCCATCATGTCGAGCAACGGCTTGGCCGGCATGCCCGGGATCGCCGTGCTGCCGATATGCTCGATTGCGACAATGCCGGAGCGCAGCTCGCGCCTGAGACGTGCCGACTCTCGCGCGAACAGCCCGGGCCATCGGCGGTCGTAACGGCGTAACTCGACTGCGCCCTGGGCCAGGCCCAGCGGCTTGTTCTTGTTCTTGATCATCGGCGATGCGGCCGATCCGGCAACTCCGCGCCGTCCTGGCGCTCCCCCTTGTTCCGCGCCGGCTCGCGCCGCTTGCCCGGCCGTGCGCTATGCCTATACTCGCGCGGTTTTCCGGGAATGGGGGTGGTTTTTCGCACATGTCCGAGATCAAAAAAGTCGTGCTCGCCTATTCCGGCGGCCTGGATACCTCGGTCATCCTCAAGTGGCTGCGCGAGACCTACGAGTGCGAGGTGGTCACCTTCACCGCCGACCTCGGCCAGGGCGAGGAGCTGGAGCCGGCCAGGCGCAAGGCCGAGATGTTCGGGGTCCGGGAGATCTACGTCGAGGACCTGCGCGAGACCTTCGTGCGCGACTACGTCTTCCCGATGTTCCGGGCCAACGCGCTCTACGAGGGATGCTATCTGCTCGGCACCTCGATCGCCCGGCCGCTGATCGCCAAGCGCCAGATCGAGATCGCCGCCGAGACCGGCGCCGACGCCGTGGCCCACGGCGCCACCGGCAAGGGCAACGACCAGGTCCGCTTCGAGCTCGGCTACTACGCCCTCAACCCCGACATCAAGGTGATCTCGCCCTGGCGCGAGTGGGACCTGAACAGCCGCCAGGCCCTGATCGACTTCGCCGAGAAGCATCAGATCCCCATCGCCAAGGACAAGCGCGGCGAGGCCCCCTTCTCGGTCGACGCCAACCTCCTGCACATCTCGGCCGAGGGCAAGGTGCTGGAGGACCCCTGGGAGGCGCCGGAGGAATACGTCTTCTCGCGCACGGTCGCGCCCGAGGACGCGCCGGACGATCCGACCATCATCGACATCGAGTTCGAGGAGGGCGACGCGGTCGCGATCAACGGCAAGCGGCTCTCGCCGGCCGCCCTGCTGACCCGACTCAACGAGCTGGGCGGGGCCAACGGCATCGGCCGACTGGACCTGGTCGAGAACCGCTTCGTCGGCATGAAGAGCCGCGGCGTCTACGAGACCCCGGGCGGCACGATCCTGCTCCAGGCCCACCGGGCCATGGAGTCGATTACCCTCGACCGCGGCGCGGCCCACCTCAAGGACGAGCTGATGCCGCGCTACGCCGAGCTGATCTACAACGGCTTCTGGTTCTCGCCGGAGCGCGAGATGCTCCAGGCCCTGATCGACCAAAGCCAAAAGATGGTCACCGGCGCGGTCAAGCTGAAGCTCTACAAGGGCAACGTCATCGTCATGGGTCGCCGTTCGCCACTCAGCCTTTATTCCGAGGAGCACGTCACCTTCGAGGAGGACGCGGTCTACGACCAGCGCGACGCCCAGGGCTTCATCCGCCTCAACGCCCTGCGCCTGAGGCTGCTGAACCGGCAGAAGGGATAGTGGCCGGGCGCCCCAACCCCTAGAGCTTCACGGCTCGAAGGGGAGCCAGCGTCCGTCCCGCCGGACGAAGGGACGGTTGGTGAGGGGATGGCCCTCCTTCGCGAAGGCGTCGTCAGCGATGTCCTGGCCGCGCGCCAGGTTCTCTGGATCTTCGCTACCGGTCACCAGGAAGAAGTTGCGGGTCGGCAGGAAGACGACGAAATCACCCCTAACTTCCAGCGGCCCTTCGGTCCAGACGGAGTCGAGGAGGATCAGCGAGGCCTCGTAGCTGTCGGCGCCCGTGATTCCGTAAAGCCCATCGCCGCCGCTGAGCTCCAGGCCGGTCAGGTGCCGCTCGAGGTTCTCGACGGCGATTCCGTGCAGCCGGTCGGAGGGCACGTCCAGATCGGCCAGATCTCCCTGTGTGAGGAACCGCATGGAGCGCTGGCTATCGAGAACGTAGAGCACGACCAGAAACTCGTTCAGCATCAAGTGCGGGAAATCGGTCGAGGCCTGCGCCCTGATGGACTGGAAGTAGTCCAGGTCACGCACGACGGGCAACACGCGGCCGGGTGAAGCGTCGACTTGCGGGCGCGCGAGGAGTTCCCGCATCGATCCGAGGCGATCGGACAGGATTTGGGGAAGTGCTTCCGGATCGACCAGATAGGACCGATAATCGTTGTCGAGGAAGACCCGCCATTCGTGGTCCGGGGGCGCCTTCGCGTCGAAGGCGAGATCGCCTATGACCGTCATCTGCAGATTCGGAATCTCCGCTTCGAGTTGCTGAATGACGTAGGCGGTGAAGGCGCCCGAGCTCATCCTCTCCTTCGCCTCGGTCGCGCCGACTCCCAAGCCGAGCCACAGGGCTGCGCAGATGGCAAGGGCCCAAAGCCGGGGCGCGAGGTCGCTGGATTTCGGGACCGAACCAGCCATCAGATCTGCACCGGCAGCGGGCTGGCGCCGAAGAGCTGCGGGTGGACGTGCAGCAGGGCGGCGTAGAGGACCAGGGCCGCGAGCGGCCGCCACCAGCCGATGCCGCGCCAGTCCATGCGGGTGCGCCCGGAGGCGAGGGCGGCGAAGGGCAGGACGCTGGTGGTCAGGCGGACCGGGCCCCAGGCAGCGCCCAGGCTGGCCTCGCGCTTCTGGTCGATGTGCCACATGCCGCCCAGGGCCAGGATCAACATCCCGCCGAAGAGGATCAGGCTGGCCGCGTCGCCCCGGACCGCAAGGTGACCGATCGCCCAGAGCGTCACCCCCCAGAGGAAGGGATGCCGGGTGATCCGCAGGATGCCCGGGGTCTGGTCCTCGGGCCCGCCGTCGACCACCCGCTCGCCGCCGACCATGGTCGGATTGGGCGAGGTGAGTCCGGCGATCACCAGGAAGCAGGCGAAGGGCATGAGGATCAGCGGCAGCCAGCGCAGCACCAGCGGTGGCTCCCAGAGCGTGACCATGGGCGCCGCGCCGTAGGCGAAGATCATCCACAGGAGCGCGGCCAAGGCGATCAGCGAGTAGAGGCCGAGGAACCCGGGCGCGCCGAGCCTGGCGGCCAGCGGCTGGCGCAGCACTTGGCTGGAGAGCAGGAAATGCCCGCCGACGAAGACAATGGTCGCGGCCAGCAGATCGTCGAGGCCTTGCATCATGGGACGGAATTATCCCCGGCCGGGCGGCGCGCGTCCAGGGCCGGCCCCGCCAAAGTAGGGGCGCAGGACCGTGGCGCCCTGCCCGCCGGCCGTGATATCTAGCGATTATGACCCAAGCACAAAGCCCCGAGAGCCCGACGCCCGATCCCATCGCGCAGCAGATCTTCGATCTGCTGGCCGCGCGCGGGCCCGGCAAGTCGATCTGCCCCAGCGAGGCGGCCCGCGCCATGCAGGCCGCGCACGGCAAGGCCAAGGATCCGGCCGAGGCCTGGCGCCGCTACCTCGCACCGGTCCGCCAGCAGGCCCTGCACCTGGCGCGCCGCGGCGAGATCCTGATCCTGCGCAAGGGCAAGCCGGTCGACCCGCACAAGCCGGTCAAAGGCGTGATCCGGCTGGCCTTGCCGCAGGGGGAGGCCGACGGCTCGGGCGCATGAAGGAGCTGCTGACCCCGCGTCTGCGGCTGCGCGGCTTCCGCGACGGCGACCTGCCGGCCCTGGTCGCGATGAACCGGGACCCCGAGGTGATGCGCTACATCCGCGCCGTCGGCAGCGAGGAAGAGGAAACCCGCAAGGCCGTCGACCTGATCGCCGAAAACCGAGACAAGCCGCTCGGCATCTGGGCCGTCGAGGGCCGCGAGGACGGCCGCTTCCACGGCGCGGCGATGCTGTTGCCCTTGCCGGAGGCCGACGACATCGAGGTCGGCTATCGGCTGGTCAAGGCCGCCTGGGGCCGCGGCTTCGCCACCGAAGCCGCCCTCTGCCTGCGCGACTACGGCTTCAGCGAAGTCGGCCTGGCGGAGATCGTCGCGGTGGCCGATCCCGGAAACGCGACCTCGCACAAGGTCCTGACGAAGATCGGACTCCGCTTCCAGGGGCTGCGCCGGGCCTACGGCGTCGACGGCCTGCACTTCTTCGCCCTTGGGCGCGGCGACTGGCAGCGCCTGGGGCCGGGGGATGCGGCTTATACCAAGGAGCGTTGATAATGACTCATTTGACCGGGTTTGCTTGCCCGCCCGTCAGGCGCGCTTCGCGCAGCTGTGCGATGTACCGTAAGCGGAGCGCAACGCAGCGGGCGGTCAAGCAAACCCGGCCTTCGGTGGCGCGTGGCGGCCCGCCGGGTGCGTTACGTCCCTTGCCCGATGCGATGGCATCGCGCCGCGGGCCGCGCCTGCCCGGCGGGCCGCCGCGCGCCATCGAATGGGTCATTATCAGCGCTCCTTGGTATTACATCTCCGGCACGGGGACGCCAGCCTGACGGCAGGCCGCGGTCACGCTGTTGCGCAGCAGGCAGGCGATGGTCATGGGGCCGACCCCGCCCGGCACCGGGGTGATCGCGCCGGCCACGGCCGCCGCCGCCTCGAAGGCGACGTCGCCGACCAGCCGGGTGCCGCCCTCGGTCTTGTCGATCCGGTTGATGCCGACGTCGATGACGGTGGCGCCCGGCTTGATCCAGTCGCCCTCGACCATCTCGGGCCGGCCGACGGCGGCGACCAGGATGTCGGCGCCGCGGCAGACCGCCGGCAGGTCCCGGGTCCGCGAATGGGCGATGGTCACGGTGCAGTGGTCCTGCAGCAGCAGCTGGGCCATGGGCTTGCCGACGATGTTGGAGCGCCCGACGACCACCGCATCGAGGCCGGTGAGATCGCCCAGCGCATCGTGCAGCAGCATCCGGCAGCCGAGCGGGGTACAGGGCACCAGCGGCGCCCGGGCGCCGGTCCCGCCGGTCATGAGCCGCCCGGCGTTGATGACGTGGAAGCCGTCGACGTCCTTGGCCGGGTCGATGGCGTCGAGCACCGCCTCGGGGTCGATCTGCGGCGGCAGGGGCAGCTGGACCAGGATCCCGTGGACCTTGGGATCGGCGTTAAGCCGCGCGATCAGGTCCAGAAGCGCCGCCCGCTCGGTGCGCGCCGGCAGGACCTCCTTGAAGGAGGCCATGCCGGCCTCGGCCGTCTGGCGGGCCTTGTTGCGGACGTAGACCGCGCTGGCCGGGTCCTCGCCGACCAGGACGACGGCCAGACCGGGCACCAGGCCGTGATCGGCCGTGAGCTTTCCGACCGCGGCACCGATCCGGCCGCGCAGGGCCGCGGCGAACCCCTTGCCGTCGATGATCCTCGCAGTTGCCACGTCTCGCTCTCCCCAGCGCTGCTCCCGGCCGCCCTTGGACTCAAGACCCGTTCCGGGACGCCAGCCAGGAGTGGAGCCGGCTCAAAACTAGGGCAGGATCGCCGCGGACGAGAATCGATTTGCGCCGCTCCTTTGCCCCGGAAGCGACTTCTAGGTCGCTTTTCGGCAGCTTCCAGGCTTTGGCGAGCAGGGCGAGCAACCGGGCGTTGGCCTTGCCGCCTTCCGGCGGCGCGGTGACCCAGGCCTTGATCAGGACCGCGCCGTCAGCCAGTTCGACCGGGCCGCCGAGGGCCTCCCGCCGGGCCCCCGGCTGCAGGTGAACCGCGACCCGGACGCCCTCGGCCAAGGGCCTGAAAGGCGTGCCCGCCGTCGACCCCAAGGTCCTTTGTCCCTAGAGTCCGGCGCCCGCCGTGAGCAGCGAGAAACGGAGCCGGGCGATGACCATCTCGAGGAACCAGAGGCCGATGATCAGGATGATGGGTGAGATGTCGATGCCGCCCAGGTTGGGCAAGAAACCCCGGATCGGCCGCAGCGCCGGCTCGGTCAGACGGTTGGTGAAGTCTTGCACCAGAAAGACGAAGCGGTTGTAGCTGTTGACCACCTGGAAGGCGATCAGCCAGCTGAGGATCACGCCGATGATGATGACCCAGATGTAGGCCCTGATCAGCCAGAGGACGATGATCAGCAGGGGATCGAGGATAATCATGGCGTTTCCCGAAGGTTACGGCGAGGCGGGCTTCCAGTGAAATACGTGGCCGGGGGCCGGGGATCAAGGCTCTTGAGCGGCCTGCGGCCCGCGCTTGACAGCGGCCCCGGGCCTTCTCATTATCCCGCCGCGACGCCGCGTCCGGAGTTTTCGGATGCGGCGGTCGAGACCCGCGTGGGGCCGTAGCTCAGTTGGGAGAGCGTCGCGTTCGCAATGCGAAGGTCAGGGGTTCGACTCCCCTCGGCTCCACCAATTCTCCTGAAGTCGAATCGGTCTCGCCTCGCTTCGATCCTGATCTAGGCGGCGCCACCAAACACCCCCAGATCTCCGAAGATCACGCTCGTCGAGCCCGGAACGGGGGGCGCCCGGGTGGGCACCGACGGTCCCGCGCGCTCCCCCGGCGCCAAGGTCTGTCGGACCGCTCACCGAAGTGAAAAGATTCCTTTTTCGCCCGGGGCCACCGAAGGACATCCACCACCGGTCCCGAAGGCCCAAAAAAGCGACTTCCAAAAAATATATACATATCAATATATTGCGGCGCTGTGTTCTTGAAGAAACGAAGCCTGCATACCTAAAGCGCACACGTCCTTGTCACGCCCCGCTCACGGCCTTCCCGCTACAGTAGCAATCGTCAACCCGTGCAAAGGAAGAGCCTTTAAGAGCGCTATCCTGCTGAAGGCCCCGCCACCCCCCGATCGAGGCGGGGCCTTCTCTTTCTCTCGCCAGCCTGCCGCTGCATGAGGATTGTTACTGGCGTTGCGCCACGGGTCCCTTAAGATCACAAGACGACGACGTGGCCAGGAACCGGAGGGCGGGAGCCGTGCTGCGTAGCGACAAGCTGGTATCCAGCATCTTGATGGCGGCGGCCTTCGTGGCCGCGGCCGCCGTTGCCGGCTGTGGATCTTCCTCGGGCGGGTCCCCCTCGAGCGAATCTTCTTCGAGCGAATCCCCCCCGCGCGAGTCCCCCGCGAGCGGGTCCGCCTCGGGCAAGTCCGAAAGCGAGTTCGAGTCCGAGTTCAGCAGTGTCGAGGTCAACCGGCTCGGCAGTTTCGGGCAGACCGAGAAGGAGTTCCAGAACGCCGCGATCCGCAACGCCGTCAAGCACGCGCAGGACCACCAGGTGCCGGGCGAGGCGGTCGAACGGATCACCATCATGGGCAACGAGCCGGTCGGCTCTTCGCTGTCTCAAGGCACGCCCGAGCAGGCCAACCGTCCCACCTCCTACCGGGTCTGGGTCAAGATCCAGGGCTGCGAGCGCGACATCATGTACACGACGAGCCAGGTGGGCCGCCTGATCTCCTACACCGACGATGCCGACTGCCTCGCGGCCGCAAGGCGAGGCTCTGCCGAATCCCCCGACGGGGAGCGCGAAGCCCCGCGCGGCGGCCAGACCTTTTAGAGCGGATCCAGGCTGGTTGGAACGATCCGCCTGTCCCGCTTCAGAGGGGGGAACGCCGCCGCAGCTGGAGGTCACCGTATCGAGCGACCGCCGGGCGGCGAGGGAGGCCGGCGCGAGGCCGAGGTCGGCAGACCTCTGGTTCAGGAGAGTCGAAAGCGAGGTCGGTCGCCCCCGCCTGTGCCCGGTTGGGAGCGACCGATGCTTGATCTATTTCATACTGGTAGAGCCGCTTCTCTGCGTTCACTCGAACGCTGACTTCTCTAGGCTTCGCCCTGCGGCTCGGCGCCGACCAGCTGGCTGATCGTCTCGAGGAAATAGTCGGTGTGAAAGGGCTTGGCGATATAGGCATCGCAGCCGCTTTCCATAATCCTGCGCTGGTCCTCGCGCATGGCGAAGGCGGTGACCGCGACGATCGGCGTATCCCGCAGAGCGTCGACCTCGCGGATCCACTTGGTCGCCTCCAGGCCCGAGCTGTCGCTCAGCTGGATGTCCATCAGGATCAGATCCGGGCGGAGCTCGTTGGCCAGGCGATAGGCGTCGACCGCATCGGCGGCGCGCAGCACGCTGTAGCCGTGGAAGTCGAGCAGTTCCTGAATCAGCAGGGAGGTGAAATCGTCATCCTCGACGACGAGAATCCGTTTTCTCTCAGCGGTCACGCTGTTCTCTTTCGGCGGGGCGGTGGACGGGGTCGAATAGCTGGAACCGGCGAGCGGTTCTCTGGGGTCGGTCAGGGTTCCCACGGTCACTCCTCGGACTAGGCGTCTCTAAAAGAGTCTGCACTTACCTGTCCCGGCCAGGGGGTGTACCGGCCGGCCGTCCCTTCCCATCCACAATGACAAGTATGGCATCGTTGCTGTGACCAGATTCGGGCGTTTGAAATGACGAATCTGTGCTCCGCGTCGGGCCTTCGGGGGACAGCCGCCCTCGATTTTGGCCACCGGCCCTCATCACTTTGTCTCCGGTAAGACGCTCGGCCCGGCGGGCCGCGCGGGCCAGACTGCGATCCGCCGCGCGAAAACGCGGCCTTTTGCGAACCAAGACCCGAAGGAGACTCAAGGCATGAGATACGTCATTGGAGCCGTCTTGGCCCTTGCGATCTTCGGCAGTGCCGGCCTGGCCGACGCCGCCGAGATCACCGGCAAGCTCGCCGCGATGGACGGCAACAGGATCATGCTGGAGGACGGCACGATCTTTGTCCTGGCCCAGGGAGTTTCGGCCGAAAACCTGAAGCCCGGGGCCACGGTGGTGATCACCTACGAGGAGAAAGACGGCCAAATGGTGGCGACAGCCATCACCCCATCCAACTCCTGAGCTCCGCGGAGGGGCGGGCCGGTCCCGCCCCTCCAGCCTTCAAAAAACAGGTACCTGAATCCCGGGCTTAGGGTCTATCCTCGACCGCCAAGACGTAGAGCGAATCGAGGCGGGAGCGCGCGACCCGAGATGCCGGAGTCCCACGACGCGATCATCATCGGCGCCGGAATCATCGGGGCCGCGACGGCCTTCGAGCTGAGCAAGGCGGGGCATCGGACCCTGAGCCTCGACCGGCTGCCGGCGGCCGGCTACGGCTCGACCGGCGCGTCCTGCGCGATCATCCGGACCCACTATTCGACCCTGGACGGCTGCGCCCTGGCCTACGAGGGCTTCTTCTACTGGAAGGACTGGCCGGGCTACATCGGCGTCGAGGACGAGAGCGGCCTGGCCGAGTTCCACGAGACCGGGGCCCTCGTGATGAAGACCGAGGCCAACAGCTTCCTGGAGCCGATCTGCCGGAACATGGAGGCCCTGGGCATTCCCTACGAGTCCTGGGGGCCGGAGCAGGTGATGGCGCGCCTGCCAGTCTACGACCTTGGCCGCTACGGCCCGCCCAAGCTGCCCGACGACCCGGCCTTCGGCCAGGCCGAGGGTGAGATCAGCGGGGCCGTCTTCTTTCCCTGCGCGGGCTACGTCAGCGACCCGCAGCTGGCCACCCACAACGTCCAGCGGGCCGCAGAGGCCAGGGGCGCGACCTTCCGCTTCAACAGCCAGGTGACCGAGATCCTGGCGGACGGCAAGCGGGTGCGCGGCGTGAAGCTTGCCTCGGGCGAGGAGATCGCGGCGCCGGTGGTGGTGAACGTCGCCGGACCGCATTCCTACAAGGTCAACGATTTGGCCGGGATTACCGGGGACATGAACATCAAGACCCGCGCCCTGCGCCAGGAGGTCACGCACGTGCCCTCGCCGCCGGGCTTCGATTTCGAACGCGACGGGCTGGTCACCTCGGACAGCGACATCGGCTGCTACTGCCGGCCCGAGCTGGGCAACCACATCCTGATCGGCAGCGAGGACCCGGACTGCGACGAGCGGGAGTGGGTCGACCCGGACGACTACAACAAAGACTTCAGCGAGCAGTGGTCGGTGCAGGCGCAACGGGTCGCCCAGCGCATCCCCTCGCTAGGGATCCCGAGCCGGATGAAGGGCGTGGTCGACCTCTACGACGTCTCGGACGACTGGATCCCGATCTACGACAAGTCGGCCCTGGGCGGCTTCTACATGGCGATCGGCACCAGCGGCAACCAGTTCAAGAACGCCCCGGTGGCCGGCAAGATGATGGCGGCCCTGATCGACTACTGCGAGGGCGGGGCCGATCACGACGCCGCCCCGCTGACGCTGCAGCTCGAGCGCAGCGGGCGCAGCATCGACGTCGGCTTCTATTCCCGGCGCCGGGAGATCAACGAGGAAAGCAGCTTCTCGGTTTTGGGCTAAGGTCGCGAGGCCGAGCGGCAGCAGGCGGAGGGAGAAGATCCATGGAGCGCGAAGACCTTGAGGCCGAGCTGTCGATCCTCCTGACCGAGCTGGAGGGCGAGCCCGAGGACGCTCACGAGATCTATTTGCGCCTGAAGCAGCTGATCGGCAACATGAAGGCCTTCGGCTTGGCCGTGCCGGAGGATCTGGAGCGCCTGGAGCGGGAGATGGACGCCGAGTTCTCGGCCGGCAGGCCGGGCTGAGGCGGGCGCCGGCTAAGAAGGATGGCAGCTGGGGGAGGAAGAAGCGGATGCCGACGAAAACGTCGAGTCGATGGGTCAGCCTAGCGGTCGTCTTGGTAAGCGGCTTCGCCTTGGCGGGCTGCGAGCTTTTCCGTGAGGACGATCTGGACGCCTTCCAGACGGCGGACTGCGCGCAGGAGACCACCGACTTTCACGGCCTCAGCTACTGGGGCCTCGGTAAGAACGGGCCCTTGATCAACTGGTCGGGCTGCGAAAAGCCCGGGGCGGATCTGCGCGGCAGCGATCTCGGCATCGCCTGGCTGGTCGAGACCGACCTCGGCGGCGCGGACCTGCGCGACGCCAACCTGGCGGGCGCCAAGCTGGAAGGGGCCGACCTCTCACAAGCCGACCTCAGGGGGGCACAGCTGGTCGGCGCCGACCTTCGGAGCATCAACCTGAGCGGTGCGGACCTGCGGGGTCTGGACTTCGGAGGCACGAGCTTGCGCGGCGCCGACCTGAGCAACGCCCGGCTCAACGGCGCCAACCTGCGCGGCGTCAACCTCACGGAGGCCAAGCTGGAGGGCGCCGACTTCTCGGGCGCAAAGTGGGTTTCCGCGCCTGCGGTCTGCAGCGACGGCTCGGTCGGCGACTGCCAGTACTGAGGCAAGATTCCGGGCCGCAACGTCTGACCGCAACGCGCCGGCATCGCGCCCTGCCTTGCGCGATGGCTTGTCTTGCGTGCTTCTGACCCGGAAGCCCGCGATCTCTGAGGGGATTCCCGATCATGGCTGAAAGTTTGGCGAACCAGGCGCTGCTGAGGGACCAGAACCATTTCCCGCCGCTGCGCCAGGCGGTGCCGCTGGGCATCCAGCACGTGCTGGCCATGTTCGCCAGCAACATCACCCCGGCGATCATCGTCAGCTTGGCTGCCGGTTTCGCCTTCGGCTCCGCCGAGATGGTCTACATGATCCAGATGGTCATGGTATTCGCCGGGATCGCGACCCTGATCCAGACCGTGGGCCTGGGCCCGGTCGGCGCCCGCCTGCCGGTGGTCCAAGGGACCAGCTTCGCCTTCATCCCGGTCATGGTCCCGGTGGTCAAGAGCGCCGGCATGGCGGCGCTTTTCGGCGGCATCGTGATCGGCGGGATCTTCCATTTCTTCCTCGGCACCGTGATCGGCCGGATCCGCAACCTGCTGCCGCCCCTGGTGACCGGCATCGTGGTCCTGACCATCGGCCTGGCGCTGATCCCGGTCGGAATCAAGTACGCCGCCGGCGGCGTGCCGCTGATCGGCAAGCCCGAGTTCGGCAGCCTGGACCACTGGGGGCTGGCCCTGGTGGTGATCATCGTGACCCTGGGCCTGAAATTCTTCGCCCGGGGGATGCTCTCCGCGGCGGCGGTCCTGATCGGCCTGGTGGTCGGCTATCTGGTCGCCATCCCGCTGGGCATGGTTGACTTCGGCCGGGTCGCCGGGGCGGCCTGGTTCGCGGCGCCCTCGCCGCTCTACTTCGGCTTCGAAATCAACGCCGCCGCCATCATCGGCATGTGCCTGATGTCGGTGGTCTCGGCGATCGAGACCGTCGGCGACATCTCCGGAATCACCAAGGGCGGCGCCGGCCGCGAGGCGAGCGATAAGGAGATCGCCGGGGGCACCATGGCCGACGGCGTTGGCACCGCGCTCTCGGGCCTTTTCGGCGGCCTGCCGAACACCTCCTTCAGCCAGAACGTCGGCCTGGTGTCCATGACCGGGGTCATGAGCCGCCACGTGGTGACCATCGGGGCGCTGTTCCTGGTCTTCGCCGGGCTGATTCCCAAGGTCGGCGCGGTGATCGCGGCCATGCCCATCGCGGTGCTGGGCGGCGGGGTCATCGTCATGTTCGGCATGGTCGTCTCGGCCGGGATCAACATGCTGAGCGACGTCCGCTGGACCCGCCGCAACATGGTGATCCTGGCGATCTCCCTCTCGGTCGGCCTGGGCCTTCAGGCGGTGCCGGAGTCCCTGCAGCACCTGCCGGCGACATTGAAGATCCTGCTGACCTCGGGGCTGCTGCCGGCCGCG
Organism: Kiloniellales bacterium; assembly: GCA_030066685.1. Classification (NCBI taxonomy): domain Bacteria; kingdom Pseudomonadati; phylum Pseudomonadota; class Alphaproteobacteria; order Rhodospirillales; species Kiloniellales bacterium. The sequence goes on from JASJBF010000043.1 coordinate 17,529, forward strand.
ACCCTTGCAGTCGTGCTCAACCTTTGCCTGCCGGAAACGGCGGAGGACTGAGGCGGCGCGCCGTAAATAGAAATCGGGCGCCGCGAAAAGTGGTGCGGCGCCCGATCAAGGAAGTAACGCGCCAGAGGCGCGCTGACAGGGAAAGGGGAACGCTCTGTCAATTTTGTGTACGCGGCCTGCCGGCGACCGGATCACCGATTTCTTAACGATTCCCGATCGACCGCCCGAAATTCGAACAACGCCCTGAAATACTTAAGATCTTCCGCCGTCCTCGACCCAGCGGCCGAGGTCCCGCAGGGCCTCGACGGTCGCCTGGGGCCGCTCCACCGGGATCAGGTGCCCGGCGTCGCGGAGATCCAGGCGCCTGGCCCGGGGCAGCCGGGCGAAGAGCGCGGCGACGTCGTCCCGGTCGAGGAACACGCGGTCCTGGAGGCCGGTCATGACAAGGGTCGGCAGGTCGAGCCTCTCGTAGGGCAGGTCCCAGTCGGCCCGCGCTGAGTTGGCCAGAAGGTTGTAGTGGCCATGACCGGGATCCAGGGGCTCGTAGGGCGCATCGGCCAGGAAATCCGCGCGGATCTCCGCCAGGCGGTCCTCGTTGACCAGCAGCGGCATGTTCAGGTCCATGAGCAGCCGCAGGCCCCCGACCTGGGCCGCCCGCAGGGTCGCGGCGTTGATCCAGTCGAGCCGGGGACCGGCCCGGCGCAGGGTGTTGATCAGCACCAGGCCCTCCGCGGCCGCACCCGCCAGGCAGGCTCCCGCGGCGAAAAGGCCGCCGATCGAGAGCCCGACCAGGACCGGCCGCGGCGGCTCGACCTCGGCGAGAAGCCGGCAGAGATCGTCGACGATCAGGGACTGGCCGAGCTCGGTGCCGGGCGTGAAGGGGCTCTCCGCCTGGCCCCGCAGGTTGTAGGCCAGGGTGCCGTGGCCGGCGGCGCGCAGGGCGGGCGCGATCTCGGCCTCCCACATCGCCGTCGACCCGGTCAAGGCGTTGACGAAGACGAAGCTCAGGCCTCGGGGGCCCGGCGGCACGAAGTCGTAGAAGAGCCCGTTCCCGGGCGAGAGATCCAGCTGCGGCACCCGCGCCTCCCCTGCTGCTGCGCTTGCGACTCCGAGAATAGCAGGCAGAGGGCGGGCCGCCGAAGCCCGGAAACAGAGAGCCCCGGGACCGGGTAGAGCCCGGTCCCGGGGCAAGGCCCGGAGGGGCGAGGGTCACTCGGCGCGCACGATCTCCCAGGAGCCGTCGGGCTGCCAGCAGGCGGTGCCGTAGACCTGCTGCTCCCGGCCGGCCACGGTCGCGTTGGAGATGAACTCGCGGCAGTAGCGGCCGTCGTCACGCTCGTAGCTGGCCTTCGGCGTCACTTCGTAGCTGGCCTGGGTGCGCGGGTTGTTCCAGACGATGGTCGAGCCGTCCGGGGCGTTCTGCAGGGTCTCGCCCATGCAGTAGCTGTCCTGCAGGTCGACCCCCTGGCCCAGGGTCGCGCCGACCAGGATCCCGGCGATGGTGCCGCCCAGGATGGCGGCGGGGTCGCCGTCGCCGGCCGCCGCGCCGATCGCGGCCCCGGCGCCGCCGCCGAGCAGGCCGGCGGCCAGGCCGGTGTTGCAGCGGCCGATGCCGCCGCCGTAGGTCTGCGACCACCGCTCCGCGTGGCGGCGGCGATGGCGCGGCCGCCAGTCGTGGTCGTCGCCGTAGTAGTAGTGGTGGTGCTCGACGACCTTGCGCTTGCGGCGCTTGTGCTTGTGGTGGTGGTGATGGCCGTGGTGCCGATGCCAGTGCCGGCCGTGGCGATGCTTGCCGTAACGGCCGTGGCGATGCTTGCCGTAGTGGTGATGCCGCTCCTCGTAGTGGCGGCGGTAGTCGTCGTCATCATCGTCGTCTGCGGCCGCCGGCGCGGCCCCGATCACGGCGAGCACCAGCCCTGCGATCACGGCGGTCAGCAGAAGACGGGCCATCAGGGATTGGCGATACAGCATGGTCGTGTTCCTTCGCTGCTTGTCCCTCGAAGGCCTGGGGCCGCCGAGCCGCCACCGCGGCGCCCCGATCCCCTGCCCCGGTCCCAAACCCCGGTCTCGAGGCGAGGGCCGACCTTCATCTACCAGGTATTACGGAGACAGGCGGGGCCGCATCCCCTTTGGAGGAAAACGCGGAAGACTGCGGCGTCAGCGCAGGCTGAGCGCCTTTTCGGCGCCAGCGGCCGGTTGCTTCGCGGTCTCGACCTCGCGCGGCCGGAGGTGGGCGTGCCACTTCCATTCCCAGAGCTTGAAGCCGCGCGACAGCAGGTAGACCAGGATCATGTAGATCACGGCCGCCGCGATGAAGCCCTCGAAGGCGAGGTAGTACTTGGCGTTGAGGGTCCGGCCGGCGCCCAAGATGTCAACGATGGTCACCGTGCTGGCGACCACCGAGCCATGCAGCATGAAGATGACCTCGTTGGAATAGGCCGGCAGGGCCCGGCGCAGGGCGCTGGGCAGGATGATCCGCCGAATCCGGGTCCAGGGCGACATGCCGCAGGCCCGGGCGGCCTCGATCTCGCCGTGGGGCGTCGCCTCGATCACGCCGCGGAAGATCTCCGTCGTGTAGGCCGCGGTGTTGAGGGTGAAGGCGATCAGGGCGCACCACCAGGCCTCGCGCAGGAAGGGCCAGAAAATGCTGTCGCGCACCGCCTCGAACTGCCCAAGGCCGTAGTAGATCAGGTAGGTCTGCACCAGCAGCGGCGTGCCGCGGAAGACGTAGACGTAGACCCAGACCAGCTGGTTCAGGCCCGGCGAGCGCGCGGCGCGGACGATGGCCAGGGGGATCGCCAGGGCGCCGCCGATCAGCAGCGAGAAGAAGACCAGCCCGACGGTGTTCGCCAGGCCTTCGAGGAAGAGGTCGTAGTGCTGGGCGATGAGCACGAAGTCGATCGGCGAGGAGGTCTCGCTGAACTCGGTCAGGGCCTGGAGCCAGCCGCCGCCTTCCGCCATGGCCTCAGGCCCTCCTCACGCCGGCGCTGTACTTCCGCTCCAGCCAACGCAGGCCGGCGTCGGAGACCGCGGTGAGCACCAGGTAGATCATCAGGGTGACGAACATGAAGGTGAAGAGCTGGCGCTGCGAGCGTCCGGCGGTGAAGGCCTCGTAGACCAGCTCCTGGAGGCCCAGGACCGAGACCAGGGCCGTGGTCTTGAGCAGCACCAGCCAGTTGTTGCCGAAGCTGGGCAGGGCGAAGCGGACCAGCTGGGGCCAGATGATGCGCCGGAAGATCAGGCCCCCGTTCATGCCGCAGGCGATGCCGGCCTCGATCTGGCCGCGCGGGATCGCCAGATAGGCGCCCCGGAAGGTCTCGGTCATGTAGGCGCCGAAGATGAAGCCGATGGTCAGCACGCCGGCGGCGAACTGGTTGATCTCGATGTAGCCCCACCACCCGGTCACCTCGCCCAGCTCGTTGAGCAGGATCTGGCCGCCGAAGAACAGCAGCAGCATGAGGACCAGGTCCGGAACGCCACGGATCAGGGTGGTGTAGAGCTCGCCCAGCTTCCGGGCCAGGGGCACCGGGGAGAGCTTGGCCCAGGCGCCGAGCAGGCCCATCAGGACGCTCAGGGTGATGGAGGCGAGGGCGATCTCCACGGTCACCAGGGTGCCGCGCAGAATGCTCGGCATATAGTCGATGACCGTTTCCATGCGCCTTCGCCTCGGCCCCTCGTGAAGATTCTCTCAGGCTCGGCCGGGCGGCGGCGGGCCGGGACCGCGCCCGCCGCCCGCCCCGGCCGCAGCCCTTGGCGTCAGGACCCGGCGCCGAAGACGTCGAAGTCGAAGTACTTCGCGTTGATCTTGGCGTAGGTACCGTCCTCGCGGATCTCCTTGATCGCCTTGTCGAAGGCCAGCCGCAGGTCGTCCTCGCCCTTGCGTACCGCAATGCCGGCGCCCTCGCCGTGGCATTCGAGGTCGAACTGGACACCGCCCAGGAAGGCGAAGTCCTTGCCCTCGGGCTTGCTGAGGAACCCCTCCATCGATTGGATCGAATCAGAGAACTGCACGTCGATTCGGCCGGAGGCAAGATCGAGGAAGACCTCCTCCTGCGTGCTGTAGAGCTTTAGCTCGACGTCGGGGAAGATCTTCTCCATGTAGCATTGGTGCGTGGTCCCGCGCTGCACGCCGACGGTCTTGCCCTTGAGGCCCTCGGGCGTGGCCTCGAAGCCGGCGTCCTTGGCGGCGACGAACTTGGCCGGGGTATTGTAGTACTTGCCGGTGAAGTCGACCCGCTTCTTGCGCTCTTCGTTGATCGACATGGAGGCGACGATGGCGTCGTACTTCTTGGCCAGCAATGCCGGGATGATGCCGTCCCAATCCTGCTCGACCAGCTCGCACTCGCGGCCCATCTTCTCGCAGAGGGCATTGGCGATGTCGATGTCGAAGCCCTTCAGCGTGCCGTCAGCTTCCTTCCAGGAG
>JASJBF010000044.1 GCA_030066685.1 Kiloniellales bacterium
CAACCTCATATCTGAATCGTGCTCTAAACTGTTGAAGTAGAGCGGGATTCAGACATGAAGCCGGATTGGCTTAATGTCATCCCGCTCTAGCGGGCCGCTCGCTGGCGCTTCGTCACAGGCCGAGCTCGCTCAGGTCGTAGTAGAGGAACATGGTGGCGAGGCCGGCCGCGCCCATCACCAGGATTGACAGCAGGAGGTGCTTGAAGAGTTCCCGGTGCCCCAGAGTGAAGACGAAGAAGAGCTTCACGAAGGTGTTGGACAGGGCGCCGAGCACGACGTTGAAGGCGGCCCAGTCGAGCGAGATCAGCCCCGACCTCTGGGCGTCGCTCAGCGAGAAGGCGATGGCGTCGGCGTCGGTCAGGCCGCTCACGATGGCGACCACGGGCAGCCAGGCCTCGCCCAGGTAGGTGATGGCCAGGCGCGTCGCCATCAGGATGGTGGCGAAGACCAGGCCGAAGGTGATGGCGGACTTCAGGCTGAAGGGGTTGTCGAAAGCGACCTCTCCGCCCTCGGCGTCTCCGGCGACCAGCTTCTTGGAACGCAGGAAGAAGACCGCGGCCATGATCACCCCGGCGGCGCCGGTGACCAGAATCGGCACCGCCATGTTACGCATCAGCGCCTGGTTGAACACGCCGATCTGGATCAGCAGGCGCGGGAACATGATCGCGGAGGCCAGCAGGATCGCGACCGCGAAGAGCTGGTTCCAGGCCGGCAGCTCCTTGCTGCGCTTGGCGAAGCTCAGGGTCGTCACGGTGCTGGATGCCAGGCCGCCGATCAGGCCGGTGAGGCCGATCCCGGCGCCGCTGCCGAGCACCTTGACCAGGATGTAGCCGATGAAGCTGATGAAGGAGACCAGGACCACGATCAGCCAGACCTTGAAGGGCTTCAGGGCGGCCAGCATGTGCATCACGAACATCGGCGCCAAGGGCGTGTAGAGGGCGGTTCCTTCGCCCAGCCCGGCCATGTCGCCTCCGTCGAAGGTCCCGGACACCCGGTCCTCGGTCACGCTCTCGATCCGCAGCACGCCGAGGAAAACCGCGTCGTCGTAGAGGTTCAGGTCTTGGCCGGCCTGGAAGACCTGCCCCTCCAGCGGAAGGAAGGCGAGTTCGTTGGTGCTACGCTCGATCGCGGCGACCTCGCCCAGCGAATAGGTCAGCAGGTTGTCCAGGGACCGCGCCGGGAGGACCGGCAGAACGATGAAGGTGATGACCAGGAACTTGACCGTCGCGTCGAGCTCGAAGGCCTTGATATCCGAGGCGAAGCGATAGAGCACCCGCTTCTGCGAGAGTATGACGAGCATCACGATCGCCAAGGCGATCGCCAGGGCGTGCAGTTTCTGGATCGTCAGGACGCCCAGAAAGAAGGTGACGATGGCCGTTATTTCCGTGGTGACGCCAGTGTCTTCGAGGTCCTTCTTCCGATCGGCCCAGTAGGACACCACGAGCAGGGCGAGGAAGCCGGCGAAGCCGACGGCGATCAGCCAGGTGTTGCCGAAGGAGATCGCGACCTGGGCGCTAATGGCACCGATCAGCGCGACGATGACGAAGTCGCGCAGCCCCGCCTTGGTATCCTGCTGCACTGTCATCGATCGTTCCAGGCCGATCAGGAAGCCCAGCGCGCCGGCCAGCCCGAAGCTGACGAAGAGCTCCAGGAGTTCCTCTTGCGCCATGCCATCCCCCCTCAGTTGTCAGATTCGGTCCCCGCGTCGGCCTCGGATTATACCCGCAGGAACCAGCGGGCGGGGCGTCTTCCTGGGCCCGCTGCCGGGCTCCTTCCAAGAGACCTTCGGTATTCCCGGCTTCGGGCGCTCTAGGGCGCCCCGAAAACCTCAGGCCAGAGCTGCGGAAAGAAGTCGCCGGCGATCGGGTCGCCGTCCCGGTAGCCCCGGGCTTCGAAGATCGCCCGTTCTTCCCTGGCCCAGTCGCCGCGGTAGCGGATCCGCCCGTCCTCCGCGGTCAGGCGCAGGGTATAGCGCCGCACGGTCTCGCTCGGCGTGGCGGTCGAGAGGCTGCCGTGGAGCGTGCGCATGTCGAAGTAGAGGCAGTCGCCGAGATCGAGATCGAAGCGCAGCAGGTCGTAGGCTTCCGGGTCGGCCTCGATGTCCGGCGGCGCTTCGTAGCGCTCGCCCCGGACCTCGAAGGCCTCGCCGTCCACGCGGTGGCCGTCGTCGAAGCGGACCCGCAGGAAGAGCTTGTCCCAGAGGTGCGAGCCGCGCACGAAGGCGATGCCGTTCTCCTGCGAGACCGGCTCCAGCGGCAGCCAGAGCACGCACATCGAGCCGGCGAAGTCGAAGTAGGAAATGTCGTGGTGAAAGGGCGGACGCGACTGCGATCCGGCCTCTCGCAGGAACCAGTTGTCCATGACAAGGTTGATGCGCTCCGCGCCCAGGAGTTGGGCGGCGATGGCGGCGCAGGGCGACTCCCGGACGAAGCGCTCGAACTCGGGAAAGCGGGACCAGCACCAGAAGTCCTCCCAGTAGGCCGGTGCCGCCGGGTCCTTGCAGTGATTGCCGAGGTTGGGGCTCGGGTTTGCGAGGTCGGCCGCGATGCCCCGGCGCAGGAGATCGATCCAGTCTTGCCCGAAGGCCCGGCGCAGGGCGACGACGCCGTCGCGCCGGAAGGCGGCGATGTCCTTGGGCGGCACTTGGGGGCGGGCGCCGGTTTGGCCCTTCATGGCAGCGGCCTCGATCCTGCGCGGGATGCGGTCCCAAGACCTTCGGCCAGATGCCGGCGTCTGGCAAGCCGCGCCAGGGGTGCGGAGGTGTGATCTGGGCCGATGGGCCGCCGTCGCGAGTCGAGATGCTTGCCGTCGCCAGGCGGCGCTGGTCCGGGCGCCGCCGGGATCGCATCTTGCGGTGGAAAGGCTTCGCGCCTGGCGGAGATGGAGGGTGTCATGCGGGCGATCCGGCTGTTCCTGCGCTTGCTCTTTGCCGCGATTGACGTTGGCGAAAGGGCGCAGGCCGTCCAGTATCGGGGGCCGGAGGCCCTGCAGGCCCTCTCGGAGGACTTCAAGCGGCAGGCCGGGATCGGCCCGGGGGCCGCCGCCGCGCAGGGCGAAGGGGGCAGGACGCAGCCGCAGCGGGGTCATGCAGAGCTTCGACATCGTCACCATAAGGCTGTTCTTGGCGATTGCTGAAGCCGGCAGCATCGCCGGCGCGGCCCGGCGCGAGCACATCGCGGCCTCGGCGGTCAGCCGCCGCATCCACGACCTCGAGCTGACCCTCGGCGCGCCCCTGCTAGAGCGCCGGCCCCGCGGCGTGGTGCTGACGCCCGCGGGCGAGGTCTTCGCCGAGCACGGCCGCCGGCTTCTGACCCAGGTCCGGGACCTGGACGCCGCGCTGAAGCACTTCGCCGAGGGCCAGCGGGGCCGCGTCCGCATCGCCGCCGTGACCTCGGCCATCGTCGGCCGGCTGGCGGATCTCCTGAAGGACGCCAGCGAGCGCTGGCCGGAGGTCGGGCTGGAGCTGGTCGAGCTCTACAGCGCAGAGGCCGTGGCCGCGGTCCGCGACGGCGACTGCGAACTCGGCGTTGTTGCCGATTCCGAGGACCTTGCCGGCCTCGCGGTGACGGACTTCTGCGCCGATCCGGTCTGGGTGATCGCCGCGCGCGGCCATCCCCTCTTCGCCGGGCGCGCGGCGGGCACGCCGGTCGCATTCGCCGCCGCGCTCGATCATCCGGTGATCTCCCTGCATCAGGGCGGCGTGCTCGACGAGATGCTGCACCAGGCGGCCGAGGACATCGGCAAGCCGCTCGAGCCGAGCCTGCGCGTGACCCGCTTCGACTCCCTCCGGCGTCTGGTCGAGGCCGGCCTGGGCGTCGGCTTCCTGCGGGAGAGCAGCGTCAAGCCCTACCTGGGCGCCCTGGCCATCGAGGGCGCGCCGCTGGGCGAGACCTGGGCGCGCAGCCGCCTGAAGATCGTCACCCGCGAGGCCGCGCCGCTCGCCCCCGCCGCCCGGACCCTGCTCGACTTCCTCGAGGCCGAGACCGCCGGCCTCGACTAGCTCAACGGCCAGGGCAGTTCGAACAGGGACTGCAGCAAGCCGCCCGGGAAGTCGAGGACCATGACGTAGGACATGGTCGCCAGGAAGGCCGCGGCGGCCCCGGCCAGGATCGCCGCGGTCGGCAGGCGGACCCGGGCCAGCCCGACCATGAAGGCCAGGAAGAAGATCACCACCGCGAGGAAGAACCCGACCAGGGCCGCCAGGCCCAGCAGGCCGAGGATCGCGAGAAAGTAGAACTCGGCCGAGCGCTTCGGCCGCGGGACGCCCTCGGGCAGGGTCAGCTCCTGGTCCTCGACCGTCCGGTCGCCGGCATCGCCCCGCCAGATCTTCCAGATCACCACCAGCGCCAGCAGCAGCATCACGCCGTTGACCGCGAGGGGAAAGACGCTGCCCAGGAAGGACAGGCCGATGCTGTCGACCAGCCCGACGGCGAGGGCGAGGGCGGCGAGCCCGGCGAAGAGAAGCTGCGGGTTGCGCTGCGATCCTTCGATCGTGGCGGTGCTTTCCGCCGCGGCCTCGGCGCTGGGCGAGCGGCGCGCGCCCATCCAGATCGACAGCAGGGTGATGGCGCCGATGACGAGGACTCCGGGACGTGCCACCCAGGCCCAGTCGTAGAACTGCACCGCCTGGTAGAGGTAGGTCTCGGCGTTGTCGGCCAGGACGAAGCCGATCAGCAGGGCCGGCCGTGGCCAGCCGAAGCGGCGCATGTAGATCCCGAGGATGCCGACCAGGGCGAGCGCGATGATGTCGCCCCAGTGCCGGGTGCCCTGGTAGGCGGCGAAGCAGATGATCATCACCATGAAGGGCGCGAGGTAGTGGTAGGGGATGGTCGTCAGGCGGGCGACGAAGGGCGAGATGAAGAGGCAGAGCCCGGCGCCCAGCACGTTGGCGAGCGCCAGCGACCAGACGATGGTGTAGGTCACGTCCAGGCTGGTCTCGACAAAGCCGGGACCGGGCTCGTAGCCGATCAGGATCAGGCCCCCGAGGAAGACCGCCATGGAGCCCGAGCCCGGGATGCCGAACATCAGGGTCGGGATCAGGCCGCCGCCCTCCTTGGCGTTGTTGGCCGACTCCGGGGCCAGGACGCCGCGGATGTCGCCCTTGCCGAAGGACGAGGGCCCGCGGGTGGTCTGCACCACGTGGCCGTAGGCGATCCAGTCGACCACGTTGCCGCCGAGGCCGGGCAGGGCGCCGACCAGCGATCCCAGGCCGGCGCAGCGCAGACAAAGCCACTTGTTGTGCAGCATGTCCTTCAGACCGCGCAGCCAGCCGGCCCCCAGACGCTGGGTCTCGGAGATTGCGCCGGCCCGGCGCAGCAGGTCGACGATCTCCGGCACGGCGAAGATGCCCAGCGCCAGGACCACAAGCGGAACGCCGTCCGTCAGGTAGTTGGAGCCGAAGGTCAGGCGCCATTCGCCGGTCGCCGGGGCGCCGCCCTGCATGCCCAGCAGCAGGCCGAGGCCGCAGGCGACCAGGCCCTTCCAGATGCTGCGCCCGGCCAGGACGCCGACCATGGAGAGCCCCAGCACGGTCAGCATGAAGAGCTCGGCCGACCCGAAGGACAGGATGATCGGCCGGGCGACCAGCACGAAGCCGGTCAGGATCACCGCCCCGAAGAGCCCGCCGAAGAGCGAGGCGGCGAAGGCCGCGCCGAGGGCCCGCGCGGCTTCGCCCTTCTTGGCCAGCGGGAAGCCGTCGAGCACGGTGGCCTGGCTGGCGCTGGAGCCCGGGATGCCCATCAGCACCGAGGTGAAGGTGTCCGAGGTCGGGATGACGGCGACCAGGCCGATCAGCAGGGCCAGGGCCGAGGTCGGGTCCATGCCCCAGAGGAAAGGCAGGCAGAGCGACAGCCCGACGATCCCCCCGAGGCCCGGGAAGATGCCCACGGCCAGTCCGAGCAGCACGCCCAGCGCCAGGAACTGGGCGTGCTGCAGGGTGAGCAGATTGCCGAGGGCGAGCAGCAGGGCCTCGAGCATGACGGGGTTCCCTTGGTCGGCAGGTGAGTTCGGACCGGCCGGACGGCCTTGAAAGGGCCGATAGGCCGGAGCGTGACGCTACTCGTGTTTGCCCCAGGCTTGCCTCCCACTAACTGTCATGCCCGGACTTGATCCGGGCATCCATCCTGCGGTTCGCTCCATGGATTGCCGGGTCAAGCCCGGCAATGACAGCCGAGTAGATGGACCTACAGGCGAGATCTCACACGCAAGCGCCACGCCTCCTGACGCTCAGTCCTGCTTCAGGCCCGTGTCGTAGGTTGCGTTCAGCCAGTCGATGACCCAGCGCTTGGCTTTGGGGTCGACGTTGAGCGCGATGTCGAAGAGCGGCTGCGCGGCTTCGCCCGCCTTCTGCGGATAGAGGCCCAGGACCTTGGCCGACTTCTCCTGGAAATCCGGCGCCGTGATCGTCTTCTCCGCGGCGTCGCGCCAGGCGGCCAGGACGTCGTCCGGCGTGCCCTTGGGCAGGAAGATCATCTTCTGGGCCGCATAGCCCGCGATCATGAAGGACTTCCAGGCTTCCCAGGCCGGGCCCGAAGGCGCCTCGCCCTTGATCTGGGTGTAGACCTCCTTGAAGCTCGGCAGGTCGGGGAAGGTCGGATCGCGGACGATCTCGCCCTTGCCGTCGACCGCGCCCCAGGTCATGAGCGCCAAGGCCTTGCCGGCGTCGGCCAGCGGCTTGACCTTCTTGATGAAGGCCGCCGAGGTCTGGTGGTCCAGGTTGGTCTCGCCGCGCTCGAAGGCCAGGCGCCGGCCGCCGGAGCCCTTCATGCCGAAGATCGCCTTGGGCCGGATCTCGAGCATCTCCAGCGCGAGCAGGGGAATCAGGTCGAGCGAGGTCGCGCCCTGGCTGCCGAACTTCAGGTCGTCGCGCCCGGCCAGCTTGGTGAGATCGGCGGCGCTCTCGATGCCGAGTCCGGTCGAGACGTAGAAGACGCCGCCGGTCGGCGTCGCCATCACCAGGCGCCAGTCCTTGTACTCGTATTCGACCCGCGGGTCGTTCAGCAGGTAGGGGAACTGGGTCGAGCCCGAGGTGCCGAACACCGTCAGGCCGTTGGGCCTGGCCCGTGCGGTGAACTGGTTGGCGCCGATGGTCGAGCCGCCGCCCTTGATGTTCTTGACCACCAGGGTCGGTTGGCCGGGCAGGTTCGCCGCCAGCAGAGGGGCGTAGAAGCGAGCCCAGGTGTCGGAGCCGCCGCCCTCCTTGAAGGGGATGATCCACTCGATCCGCTTGCCGGAGAAGTCGACCTCCGCCGAAGCCGCCCCCGGCAGGGCCAGGGCCGCGGCGGCCACCGCCGCCAGGGTCAGGACCGTTCTACGCTGCATCTTTTGCCTCCCTCTATTTGGCTCGCTTTATTGCGTTGGTTGAGTCGCTTCTTTCGTCTTCTTAAGGCGTCACCTTAACCTCTCGGCAGGGCCCGGGGAACCTCACGATCGTAGGCCCTGCGCCGCCTCGGTCCCGGCGATCTTGCCGAAGACCGAGCCCGACATCAGCCCGGTGCCGCCCGGATAGTTGTGATAGAAGATCCCGCCGACCAGCTCCCCGGCGGCAAAGAGACCGGGGATCGGCCGCAGGTCGGTGTCGAGCACCCGGGCGCCTGTGTCGACCCGCAGGCCGCCGAAGGTGAAGGTGATCCCACAGGTCACGGCATAGGCCTCGAAGGGCGGCGCGCTCAGGGTGTTGGCCCAGTTCGACTTCGGCACCGCCAGGCCCTCGGTACGGCGGCCGTCCTTGACGTTGGGGTCGAAGGCCACGTCCTCGCGCACGGCGGCGTTGTAGGCCGCGACCTCGTCGAGGAAGCCCTGGGGGTCGACGCCTTCCAGCCGCTCCGCCAGGCCCTCCAGGGTCTCGGCCTGGACCTTGGTGACTTGCTTGATCCGGTACTCGTCGCGCAGCAGGTGGGCGACCTTCTGGTCGAAGACCTGCCAGGCGAATTGCCCGGGCTGGTTTAGAATCTCCCGGCCGTACTTGGCGTAGGTGTAGTTGCGGAAATCGGCGCCCTCGTCGACGAAGCGCTTGCCCAAGGCGTTGACCAGGATGCCGAAGGGATAGGAGTGCTTCTGGAACTGGTCGCCCACCGCCAGGTCGCCGAACTCAGGGGCGTTGCGCTCCCAGCCGACCGCATGGCAACCGGACCAGTTGCCGTAGGGCGCGGCGCCAATGTCCAGGGCCATCCTGATGCCGTCGCCGGTGTTGAAGCGGCTGCCACGGACCTTGGCCATCTCCCAGCCCGGGCCGAGGTAGCGGGTGCGCCACTCCGGGTTGGCCTCGAAGCCGCCGGCGGCGATGATGACGCTCCTCGCCGCGACCTCTTCCGGCTTGCCGCCGCGGCGCCGGACCCGGACCCCGGTCACCGCCTCGCCGTCGAAGATCAACTCGGTGGCCCGGGCGTCGTACTCGATCTGGACCTGGCGCTCGCGGGCGGCCGCGGTCAGGGAGTCGACCAGGCCCGGCCCGCCGCCCCAGGCCTCGACGGTCAGGCCGCCCCAGAACTTGAAGCGGCCGTCGACCTTGAAGGCCTGGCGGCCGTAGATCGGCACGAAGCGCACGCCCTTCTCGCGCATCCAGACCATGGTCGCCTTGGAGCGCCGGACCAGCAGCTCCACCAGGTCCGGGTCGCAGCGGTACTGGGTCACCCGGAACATGTCGTCGAAGAACTGGTCTTCCGAATAGGTGCCGAAATCGGTCTGGGCGACCTCCTCCTCGGAAAGGTCCGGCATGACCGCCCTCAGGTCCTCGACGCCGTCGTAGGCGAAGCGGATCGCGCCCGCGGTGAAGCGCGAGTTGCCGCCGTTCTCGTCCTCCGGGGCGCGCTCCAGGACCAGCACCCGGGCGCCGTTCTCCTGGGCCGCCAGGGCCGCGCAGAGCGCCGCGTTGCCGGCGCCGATCACCACGATGTCGTAGGACTCGGACACGGAACCTCCTCAGAACTGATAGCGGCGCAGGCCGCCGTCGACCGGGATGACGGTGCCGGTAATGTAGCCCGCAAGCGGCGAGGCGAGAAAGGCCGCCAGGGCCGCCAGGTCCTCCGGCTCGCCGTAGCGGCGCATGGGGATCTCGGTCGCCGCCTGCTCCTCGCGGTACGCCGGTGCGTAGTTGCGGCGGATCTGGTCGCTCATGATCCGTCCCGGCGGGATGCAGTTGACGGTCACGCCCTTGGGGCCGACCAGGCGCGACAGGCCCTTGGCCCAGGAATGCACCGCGGCCTTGGCGCAGAAGGCGCCGTTGATGCCCTCCGGCTCAGACTTGCCGGTGATGTTGATCACCCGGCCCCAGCCGCGCTCGGTCATCTGGTCGATCAGAAGATCGGTCAATTGGCGGGGCCGGGTGAAGTTGAGGGTAAGGGCCTCCTCCCAGCGGTCCTCGTCGGTGTGGAGCTCGAAGGGGCGGCTGCCGCCGGCGTTGTTGACCAGGATGTCGACCCGGCCGAGCTCCGCCATGGCCGTCTCGGCGATCACCGAGGGCGCGTCGGTGTCGAGGATCTCCTTCAGGATTACCGCGGCCGGTGGGCCGCCGGCCGCGGCGATCAGCTCCGCGGTCTCCCGGGCGGCGTCCTCGCGGCGGGCGGTGATCGCCAGGCGCACCCCCTCGCGGGCCAGGGCCAGCGCGATGCCCCGGCCGATGCCGGCGCTGGCCCCGGTCACGAGTGCGGTCTTGCCGTCGAGCTGCAGGTCCATCGCGTACTCCCTCCCGATCCCTCTTCCTCGGACTACTTGAACCAGATCGCCGTCCCCGGAACGAAGCTTACCACCATCAGGACCGCGAACATCGCCAGGATGAACCACTTGCCGTAGCCCATGACCTGCTCGATGCGCAGCCCGGTCGCCGAGCAGACGGTCAAGAGCACCGAGGCGACCGGCGGGGTCTGCTGGCCGATGCCGAGGTTGAGGCAGACGATGACGCCGAAGTGTACCGGGTCGATGCCCATGTCGCGGGCCAGCGGCAGCAGCATCGGCACGACCACGATGATCGCCGCCGAGGCGTGCAGGAACATGCCGAGCAGCAGCAGGAAGGCGTTGATCATCAAGAGCCGGAGCACGTAGTCGTCGGTGATCCCGCCGAGGCCGGCGGCGAGCTTCTGCGGCAACTGCTCGTTGGCCAGGAACTGCCCGAGCACCGCGCTGCCGGCGATGATCATCATCACCACCGAGGTCTGGCGCACTGTGGTCGCCAAAATCTCGTAGAGCTTGGATGCGCCCAGGTCGCGCTGCAGCAGCAGCCCGAAGGCGAGGGCCGCCAGCACCCCGGTCGCAGCGGCCTCGGTCGGGGTCACGAAGCCGGCGATCAGGCCGCCGACCACGATCACCGGGATCAGCAGCGGCAGTGCGGCGCCCAGCAGGGCCCGGCCCAGGCGGGCCAGCTCGAAGCGGCTGTCGACGGGATGGCTTTCGCGGCGGGCGAAGACGTAGCTGGTCGCCATGAAGGCGGTGCCCAGGATCAGGCCGGGCAGGATCCCGGCGATGAAGAGCTCCTTGATCGAGGTGTTGGTGGTCACCCCGTAGAGCACCATGGGGATCGAGGGCGGGATGATGATCCCGAGGGTGGCGCTGGTCGCGGTCACCGCAGCGGCGAAGCCGCGCGGATAGCCCTGGCGCGCCATCGAGGGCACGAAGACCTTGCTCATCACCGCCGCGTCGGCGACCGCGGAGCCGGACATCTCGGCCAGAAACATCGAGGTGACCACGTTGACGTGGGCTAGGCCGCCGCGGATCCAGCCGACCAGGGCGGCGGCGAGGGCGATCAGGCGCTGCGAGATCGAGGTCGCACCCATCAGCTCGCCCATCAGGATGAACAGCGGAATCGCCAGCAGCACCACGGAGTTGGTGCCCGAGAACATCTGGATCGGCACCATGATCAGGTCGATCCCGGAGACCGCCATGGCGAAGCTCGCGGTCAGCATGAGCGAGAAGCCGATCGGCACGCCCAGCGCGATCAGCAGAAAGAGCAGACCCACGACCACCCAGCCCATCATGGTCCTGCCTCATGTCGGCTCTTCGTGCGACCTGGCACGACGAGTTACCCCCCACCTCGATCCTCCCCCTCAAGGGGGGAGGAAGGCGCGGTGGCGCCGTTTGAGCTCCCTCCCCCCTGGAGGGGGAGGGGCAGGGTGGGGGGGCGGCTCGCCCCTTGCCAATCGCTGAAGTCCTCACTCCGCACACAGGCGAGCAGGCGCTGGGCGACGGGCAGGGCGAGGAGCAGGGCGGAGAGCGGCAGGACGGCCATGAACCAGCCCTGAGCGATCTCGGCGGTCTCGATCTCGGTGGCACCGTCGATCCGGATCATGCGCAGGGACTGCCAGAGCAGCAGCGCGAGGAAGGCCAGGATGGCGGCCTCGATCGCGAAGCGCAGGACGCGGCGGGGCCGGGCCGGCAGCGCCCGGATCAGCAGGTCGAAGGCGATATGGCCGTCGCGCCGCAGGGCCAGGTAGGCACCGAGAAAGGCGATCCAAACCAGAAGGTAGCCAGGCACTTCGTCTGCGGTGACGCTGACCGCACCGAAGGCTTCGTTCAGAAAGTCGTAGAGCGGGTCAAGCCAGTCGGCCGCCCGGGCCCAGCTCCGCAGCCAGTCGAGCACCACGTAGCGGTAGAAGACGTTGGCGAGGATCATCGCGGTCGAGGCGACCAGGCAGGTCACGGCCACGGCGGTCACGATCCGGTCGACGAGCTTCAAGGTCACCTCAAGGCCGGTCCCTTTGAGAACGCCTTATGAGAAACGGCGGAGCCGGAGCCCCGCCGCCTCCCACCGCCCCAAAAACCGGCTCAGTTGCCGCTGGCCGCCGCGCGCACCAGCTTCAGCCAGTCGTCGCCCTCGGTGCCGACGTAGTCGTCATAGCTCTTGGCCGTCGCCTTCTGGAAGGCCGAAAGGTCGACCTCGTTGATCGAAAGCTTGGACTTCATCTCCTCGAAGTACTTGGTCTCCAGACCGGCAGCGGCCTCGTAGGCCCGCGCCGTGATCGCCTGCCCCACGGCCTCGAAGGCGGCCTGCTGCTCGGCGCTCAGGCTGTCCCAAAAGCTCTTGGAGGCCAGGAGGAAGGAGGGCGTGTAGACGTGGCCGGTCAGGCTCAGGTGCTCGGCGACCTCGAAGTGCTTCTGCTCATAGAAGCCATAGGTCGCGGCCTCGGCGCCGTCGACCACCCCGGTCTGCAGCGCGGTGAAGGTCTCCTTCCAGGACACCTTCTGCGGCGTCGCGCCCATCTGCTGAAACACGCCCTGGCGAAACTTGCCGCCGGAGATCCGGATCTTCAGGCCATCCAGGTCGTCCGGCGAGGCGACCGCGCGCTTGGCGTTGATGACATGGCGGAAGCCGTTCTCGTAGACGCCGATGACCTTGACCCCGGCGACCTCCTCGATCCGGGTCCGCACCGCGTCCTCGAGGCCCGCCGCCATCGCGCGCTGGACGTGGGCGCGGTCCTGGAACAGCCAGGGGAGGTCGAAGACGCCCAGCTTCTTGTCCAGCTTCATGACCCCCGAGGCGACGTTGATCATCTCGATCGAGCCGGCCTTGACGTTGGTGATCAGGGCCTTTTCCTTGCCGAGCTGGCCGCCGGGGAAGAGCGCGAAGCGGAACTGGCCGGGCAGCCGCTGCTCGATCTCCGCGGCGAACATCTCGGACTGCTGGTGCAGCGGCGACAAGGCCGAGACGTGGCTGGCGATCCGGACCTCGCGCGGCTCGGCGATGGCACCGCTTGCGAAGGCCGCAAGGGCCGCCGCCGCGATCACTTTCGAAAAGAACTGCTTCATGGCTCCCCTCCTGCCGCTGTGCTGCCGTCAGCGAATCTCGATGTGGTATTGGAACTTGTCGGCCCGGCCGCGCGAGCTGCGCAATTCCAGCGGCGTGTCGTCGTAGCCGAAGGCGGTGCGGTCGATGACGATGACCGGCGTATCCTTCTTGAGCTTCAGCAACTGTGCGTGCTTGTTCGAGCAGGCCTCCGCGGTCAGCTCCTCCTCGGCGCGGGCGACGATCTCGCCGCAGGCCTCTTCGTAAATCGGATAGAGCAGGGGGCCGATCTCCGCGTCCTCGAGATCGAGCAAGGCCTTGAAGCGATCGAAGGGCAGCCAGATCTGTTCCGCCAGGACCGGCTCGCCGTCGAGCAGGCGCAGCCGCGCCATCGAGATCACCGTGGCCTCCGGCGCCAGTTGTAGGGTCTCGGCCACGGCCGGCGGTGGGGCCACGGCCTCGCGCCGGAGTATCTCGCTCTCCGGCACCCGGCGTTCTTCGTCAGTGCCGTGGAACCGGAAGAAGCGAAAGAGTGAGCTGTCGAAGCTTGGCTTGCGAACGAAGGTGCCTTTGCCTTGATGGCGCTCCAGAAGTCCTTCGTCCACCAGTTGCGTTATGGCCTGGCGCACCGTGCCCGGGGCGACGGTAAAGTGCAAGGCGAGGTCTTGTTCTGAGGGAAGCCTTTCGCCAGGCCGCCAACGGCGATGTGAGATTGCTCTCTTGATAGTCTCGGCGAGCCTCTGGTAGCGAGGCAGCCGATTGTCCCCCGTCAGTGCCGCATCCATCGCTCTACAACGAATTGCCTCCTTGCGGGTTGGATAACAACAGTCTTATATAAGACTGAAAGTGTCAAGGTTGCGAGAATCGCTTTGAACAAGCAAACAGCACCCGCACTGCTGCCGCAAGGAGATACGCAACCGATGGGCGCGATCGATTGGCATGCGCACGTCTTTCTGCGTTCGCTGCCGATGGCGCCGGATCGTCGCTACACGCCGCACACCGACGCGCCCCTGGCGCTGCTGCGCCGGCTCTTGATGCTCAATCGCATGGCGGGTGCCGTCCTGGTGCAGCCGAGCTTCCTGGGCACGGCGAACGAATTCCTCCTCGACGCACTGCGGGAGCTGCGCCGCGCGGAGTCGCCGCTGCGTTTCTGGGGCGTGGTCGCGGTCGAAGCGGACTGCGCCTTCGACGGGCTGCTCGCGATGCAAGAGGCCGGGGTGATCGGTTGCCGGCTGAACCTCTATGCACGCCCGCTGCCCGACCTGCGCGGCCGGACCTGGAGCCGCTTCTTCGACAACGTCAACCGGCTCGGCTGGCACGTCGAGCTGCACTTGGAAGGCCCGCGCCTGCCGCTGCTGCTGCCGAAGCTCATCGCGCGTTGCGAACGCCTGGTCGTCGATCACTTCGGCTTGCCCGATCCGGTCCAGCCGCAGCACTGCGCCGGGCTCAAGCTTCTGCTCGAAGGCCCCGCCGAGCGGCTCTGGGTCAAGGCCTCCGCGCCCTACCGCGTCTTCGAGGGTCTGGACGCAGACGAGGCGTCGCGGCGCTGCGTGCCGCTGCACCACATCCTGGTCGAGGCCCTGGGTCCCGAGCATGTCCTCTGGGGCAGCGACTGGCCCTGGACGCGCTTTCCGGACGTCGGCGGCTATGAACGCACCTTGGCCTGGCGTGACGCCTGGCGCCGGGCCGATCCCGAGGAAGACGACTAGCAGTCCGTCGGCGCGGTCGCTCCGGCGTTGCCCCGCCTTGCGCTTCAGGCGAAGATGACACGGCACTCGGTGACGGGCGGCCCGTGCCAAATCCCGACCAAGGAGGGCGGACCCATGGCGAAGATGGCAAGACTCGCGGTTCCGAACGCCGAGGAGCGCCGGGTGCGCGAAGACTTGGCCGCGCTCTACCGCTGCTTCGTCCACTACGGTTGGACGGACCTGCTGGCGACTCACATCTCGGCGCGGGTGCCGGGAACCACCGACCAGTACCTGATCAACCCCTACGGCCTGTTCTTCGAGGAGGTCACGGCCTCCAACCTGCTGAAGGTCGACTTCGACGGCCAGGTCCTCGAGGGCGAGCATCCCTACAACGAGGCCGGCCACCTGATTCACAGCGCGGTGCTCAAGGCCCGGCCGGAGATCAACTTCGTCCTGCACAGCCACACCCGCGCCGGGGTCGCGGTCTCGACCATAAAGGACGGCCTGCTGCCGCTCTCGCAGCACGCCGGGATCGTGCTCGGGACCCTCGCCTATCACGACTACCAGGTGGTGACCGACGCCGAGGACGAGTGCGAGCTGCTGGCCCGGGATCTGGGTGGGGCCTACCTGATGCTGCTGCGCAATCACGGCATCCTGGCCTGCGGGCGCAGCGCGGGCGAGGCCTTCGTGCTGCACTACGACCTCGAGGCCGCCTGCAAGATTCAGGTCGATGCGTTGCGCGCCGGCGTCGACCTGGTGTTCCCGCCGGACGAGGCGATGGAGGACCTGAAGGACTGGGGCCGCCCGCAGGAGAGCAACGAGCGTGGGGAGCGCACCTGGACCGCGATCCTGCGCCGGCTGGCACGCAGCGAACCGGACTACCGCAGCTGAAGCGCTGGCGCCGCTGCGCCGGCAGAGTGGCAAAGAGCACAGACGGGGGCGGTCGCGGGCGCAAGGTTGCCGGGCTTTGCGCGGCTGCGCGGTAGAGGGACGAGCGAGGGTTGGAGAAGGTGGTCGAGCGATCGCTCGCGGGCATCGGGATTCTCTCGGACCTGGATCCGGAGGATCTGAAGCGGCTGGCCGAGGCCTGCCGCTGGCGCCGCTACGGTCGCGGCGAGCGGATCCTGGAAGAGGGCAGTGAAAGCCGCGACGTCATGTTCGTCGTCGAGGGCGCGGTCAGCATCCTCGGCCCGCGCGAGTCCGGACGCGAGGTCGCCTATGCGGTGCTCGAGCAGGGCAACCACATCGGCGAGCTGGCTGCGCTGGACGGCGAGCCGCGCTCGGCCAGCGTGGTCGCGCGCTGCGACAGCCTGATCGCGGTCATGCCGGCGGAGCGCTTCCTGCGGCTGCTGCAGGACGACGGTCGGGTCGCCCTGAAGCTGCTGCGCAACCTCTCGTCCCGGATCCGCTCCGGCGACCTGCGGATCCTGGAGCTCAGCACCCTGGCGGCGACCCAGCGGGTCTACGCCGAGCTGCTCCGCCGGGCGGTACCCGACGCGGCGACGCCCGATCTCTGGATCGTCCGGCCCTTGCCGCCGATGCGCGAGATCGCCAGCCACGCCAGCACCACCCGCGAGACCGTGGCGCGTGCGCTCGGCGCGCTCTATCCCGCCGGCCTGCTGCGCCGCAAGGGCCGTAACCTCTACATCATGGACCGCGCCGCCCTGGAGAAGCTGGTCGGCGGGGGCTAGGGTCGTGTGAGACAGCAGCACTCAATATCGCGCCGCAGGTCTGGGGCCACCTGATCAACCGCCGATGATAAGGAAAGGCTGTCATGCCCGCACTTGATCCGGGCACCCATGGTGCCGCTTGCGCGATGGATCCCCGGGTCGCGCGAAGCGCCGCGCGTACGCGCCCCGGGGATGACAGCGGGTGGAAAACGACCTCTGAGGTTGGACCGGCGAACACCGTCGCTTACAGCCGGCTGACCCGCACCCGCGCGTCCTTCCGCTTCGAAACGTCATCGAGCAGCTTCATCCCCAGGCCTGGCCCCTCCGGCGCGCGGATCATCCCGCGCTCCAGCGGCGGCGGCCGGTCGACGTAGTCGCCGTACCAGCCGTAGTAGAAGGCGCGGGCGATCTCCTGTTCGGCGACGTTGGGGCAGGCGAGGGCGAGCTGCACCGAGGCGGCCAGGGTCACCGGGCCCGAGCAGTCGTGGAAGGCGACCGGCAGCCCGGCGGCTTCGGCGAGGGCGGCGACCTTGCGGGCGAAGCTCAGGCCGCCGCCCCAGGTCAGGTCGACGATCGGCACCGAGAGGGCGTCCTGGGCGATCAGCTCCCGGAAGGCGCCGAGGCCGCCCAGGGTCTCGCCGCCGGCGATCGGGGCCGTCGTCGCGGCGGCCAGTTCGGCGGTCTCGCTTGGCCGGTCCATCCACACCGGGTCCTCGATCCAGTCCATGTCCAGCGGCTCCAGCGCGGCGGCGATCTTCTTCGCCGCCGGCAGGCTCCAGAGGCCGTGCAGCTCGGCCTTGAGCCGCATCTTGTCGCCCAGGGCCGCGCGCACCTTCTCGAAAGGCTCGAGCGCGCGGGCCAGATCCGCGGCGGATATGTCGAGACCCTCGGCGGCGCCTGCGGCGAAGTCGAAGGGCCAGATCTTCATGGCGCCGATACCGGTCTCCAGCAGGTCGGCCGCCAGTTCGTCGGCGTTCTTGAGAAAGGCCTCCAAGTCCTCAAATTGGCGCGCTTTTTCCGCACCGGGCAGGCCGAAGTTCTCGGGCCGCACGGCCGAGGTCTTGGAGACGTAGTCCGGCCCGGCGCAGGTGTTGTAGACCGGGATCTCGGCGCGCAGCGGCCCGCCGAGCAGGGCGTGGATCGGACGGTCTGCGGCTTGGCCGGCGAGGTCCCAGAGCGCGACGTCGACCGCCGAGAGGGCGCGCATCTCGACCCCGGTGCCGGCAAAGCCTACGTAGGGCCGCATCCGCCGGTTCAGCCGCTCGATCTCGCGGGTGTCCTCGCCCAGGATCAGCGGCGCGATGCGCTCGTGGAGGTCGGCCTCGACCGCCCCGGTGCCGAACCAGGTCTCGCCCAGGCCGGCCAGTCCCTGGTCCGTGTGCAGGCGGACCCAGATCACGCTCGGCCGGCTCTCGAGCCGGAGGGTCTCCAACTGGGTGATCTTCATGGGTTTCCGCTCCCTGTCGTCGAGCTTACAGCTCTGTTCGTGATTGGACCTGTCCTCCGATCCTACCATTCGGTTTTACTCCGCTGTCATGCCCGGGCTTGACCCGGGCATCCATGGAGCTGTGGACACCAATGGATCACCGGGTCAAGCCCGGTGATGACAGCGGAGAAGAGGGCCGGGGAGCAGGGCTTGTTCCCCCGCAATGAAGCGCCTCGCCATCCCCGGCTTTCGGAGCGGCGGACGAAGCCCTAAGCTGGCGCCATGAAACGCATCCTGGTCACCGGCGGCACGAGCGGCATCGGCCTGGCGATTGCCAAGGGCTTCGCCGAGGCGGGCTGGCAGGCGACCGCGGCCGGGCTCGGGGCCGGCGCCACCGAAGCCGACGGTCTCGATCTCGTCGAGCTGGACGTGACCGAGGCCGCCGCGGTCCGGGCCTGCCTGGCCGGCTTCGAGCGGCTCGACGCCCTGGTCAACGCGGCCGGGGTGATTCGGCGCCACGAGGAGCTGGAGCCGGAGGTCTTCGCGTCGGTGGTCGACGTCAACCTCAACGGCGCCATGCGCTGCTGCGCGGCGGCCAAGCCGCTGCTGGCCGCAGCCGGCGGCTCGATCATCAACATCGCCTCGATGTTGAGCTTCTTCGGCGGTGGCGTGGTGCCCGGCTATTCGGCCTCCAAGGGCGGGATCGCCCAGCTGACCAAGTCCCTGGCCATCGCCTGGGCGGGCGAGGGCATCCGGGTCAACGCCCTGGCGCCGGGCTGGATCGCGACGCCGCTGACCCAGGCGCTGCGCGACGACCCGGCGCGCGAAAGCGCCATCCTGTCGCGCACGCCGATGGGGCGCTGGGGCCGCCCGGAGGAGTTGGTCGGCCCGGCGCTCTTCCTGGCCGGCGAAGGCGCCTCCTTCGTGACCGGCGCGGTGCTGACGGTCGACGGCGGCTATTCGATCATGTGAGACGGAGAAGAAGAGGAGAGGTCATGGGCCTGGTGAAGAAGGACGAAGACCCGCGGGTGCCCTATCAGCACCCTATGCCCAAGGAGGCGCAGCCGGAGATCGTCGTCCCCGACGCGATCCCGAAGGACGAGCGCGTCTGGGTGCCGCAGGCCGAGAACGTCTGGTTCCGGCCGCTTTGCCTCAACGTCAGCCAGGGCTACTGGATGAACCTGCTGCGGGTCCGCAAGGCCGGGGTGCTGAGCCGCCACCGCCATCCCAACCCGGTGCACGGCTTCGTCCTCAAGGGCCGCTGGCACTACCTGGAGCACGACTGGGTGGCGGAGGAGGGCGGTTACGTCTACGAGCCGCCGGGCGAGACCCACACCCTGGTGGTGCCCGACGACGTCGAGGAGATGATCACCTACTTCCAGGTCAACGGCGTCATGTACTACGTCGACCCGGAGGGCAATCACCTGGGCTACGAGGATGTCTTCACCAAGATCGACCTTTGCCGCCGGCACTATGCCGCGGTCGGCCTCGGCGCCGACTACGTGGATGGGTTGATCCGGTAGGGCTCCCTTCATCTGTCATCACCGGGGCGCGTACGCGCGGCGCTTCGCGCAACCCGGTGATCCATTGTGCCGGCTGATCGTTGGATGCCCGGATCATGTGTGGATGGCCCCCGCTTTGCCAGGGTTTGTTTGGGTTTTGGCGTCGGTCTTTGCTTGCAGTCATGTGTCCGGCCTGTTGTCGCGGCCTTTGGCCGCAGGCCCTGATGGGAACCGTGGATCGAGGCCTGATCAAGTCCGCGGGGTTGCTTGGCCCCTTGACCCGGGTAAGGCTGCTCTCGATCTGTCGCTTCACCGACCTTGCCATCACGCCTCTTCACCCTCGCAAGTCTTCCGGGCCCGCCTTGAGCGGCTCAGGCCGCCGCCGGCCTGGGCCGGA
Source organism: Kiloniellales bacterium (assembly GCA_030066685.1). Taxonomy (NCBI): domain Bacteria; kingdom Pseudomonadati; phylum Pseudomonadota; class Alphaproteobacteria; order Rhodospirillales; species Kiloniellales bacterium. The sequence goes on from JASJBF010000044.1 coordinate 19,396, forward strand.
AGTCCTCCTGGTGCATCATCACCGCCCAGGCGATGCGCGCCATCTTGTTGGCCAGCGCCACCGCGGCGAGCTTGCGGGGCTTGGTCTCGAGCAGCTTGACCAGCCAGGGGTCCTGCTTGGCCCGTCGGCTGTTCAAGACCGACATCGCGCCGTTGACCAGCAGCCGGCGCAGATAGCCGTTGCCGCGCTTGCTGATCGGACCCAGCCTCAGCTTGCCGCCGGTGCCGCTTTGCCGTGGCACCAGGCCGAGCGAGGCGGAGAAGTCCCGCCCGCTGCGGAAGCTCGCAGGATCGACCGCCATCGCGGCCAGGGCGCTGGAGAGGATCGGCCCGACCCCGGGGATGGTGATCAGGTGCCGGCAGGTCGCCTGGCTGCGCGCCCAGTCCAGGATCTGCTTCTCGACCGCCGCGATCTGGCGCACCAGCTCGCCCAGGCTCCGCGCCAGGCTCTCCAAGCCCGCGCGCAGCGGCGCCGGGATCCGACGTTCCTCGGGATCGGCCAGAACCGCCAGCAAGGCCTCGACGTGATGCGGCCCGGCCGCAACCACGACACCGAACTCCGCCATCAGACCGCGCAGGGCGTTGGTCTGCATCGTGCGCTGCTTGACCAACAGCGCGCGCACCCGGTGCAGACCCGAGGCCGCCTGCTGCTCGGCCGTCTTGATCGCAACAAAACGCATCGAGGGACGGCTCACCGCCTCGCAGATCGCCGCCGCATCCGCCGCGTCGTTCTTGTTCCGACGCACATAGGCCTTGGCGTAGGCCGGCGGCATCAGACGAACGTCGTGACCCAGATCCCGCAGCGCGCGCGCCCAGTAATGCGACGTCGCACAGGCCTCCATCCCAACAAGACAGGGCTCAAGACGACCAAAGTAAGCCAGAACCTGAGAGCGACGCAGCAACCGCCGGACCACAACCTCACCACTGCAATCTACCCCATGCACATGAAACACGCGCTTCCCAAGATCCACACCGATGATGCTAACCTTCTTCATGGATGGCCTCCCTTCGTTGGTCTTTGCGATAACCAACCTTGGCACATCGATGCCGTAAGGGGGCCATCCACCCCATCAAGTCCGGGCATGACAGT
>JASJBF010000045.1 GCA_030066685.1 Kiloniellales bacterium
GAAGTTAGGGCATTACATCCGGCCAGATGGATCGCGAAGCGATTCCATCTGGCCGGATGTAATGCCCTAGCGAAGATCGGGATCGGACGGAGTTCACCCCTCACCCGCTCGCGGCCTTCGCCGCTCCCACCCTCTCCCTCAGGGAGAGGGTTGTGGAGGCTTGGCGAGGCCCGGCCGAGCCCTAGCCGGAGCTGGGTGAGGGGTCCCGAGCAGATGCCCTTGGAGCGGAAAGCGCCCTAGGTCGATTCGCGCCGGCGCTACTCGGTCTGCTGGCGGCGCCATTCCAGGAAGTTGGTGAAGAGCGCCTTGAGCGACTCGTCGGAGAGCTGGCCCTGGCCCGCGCCGGCGGCGGGGGCTTCCGGCTGCGGCGCCGCGGCGACCGGCTGCAGGCTGCGCGACTTCTCCAGCGAGCTCAGGAAGGCGCGGAACTCCTTGCGCAGCCCCTCCTGGGTGTCCCCGGTGAGCAGCTGGCCCTCCTTGGCGCGCCGTGCGGCCGCCTCATTGGACAGCCAGACCTGGGCGACCTTGAGCCGCTGCCAGCCCGGCAGCTCGGCGTTCAGCGAGACCTCCTTCCACTTGGGATGGTACTGCGGGGCGTGCATGCGTTGGATGTTGTCGAAGAAGGTGGCGACGAAGTTGTCGACCTTTTCCGAGCGCTCGTTGGGCTGGTCCCAGTTGTAGACGCAGAGCACCGCGCTGACGCCGAGCGTCTTCACCGCCTCGTCCTTGGACACCAGGTTGGGATAGTCGGCCTTGGTGATGCTGGCCGGCACGTAGCTGCGGGTCAGCGCCCCGGCGAAGGGGATCGAGAGCAGGTGCACGTCCTTGCCCAGGCTGGCCTGCTGGATGAAGGACGAGGGCTTGGGCGCGACGTAGACCATCGCCGCCACCTGGCCCTTGGTGACCTGCTCCAGCGCCTCCAGGGTCCCCAGGCCGAGCGGCGTCGGCGCGACGCCCAGGGACTGGAAGATCTGCTGGCTGCGCTCGTAGGCGCCGCTGCCCTGGATGCCGAAGTTGACCTTCTTGCCGGCGAGGTCGGAGAGGCTGCGGATCGAGCGGTGCGCCAGGAGGTGGACCTCCTCGATGTAGAGCTTGGCGAGGACCGCGACCCGCCGCTCCAGGTTCGGATAGAGGTTGCGCTTGCGGATCAGCTCCAGGACGTCCGATTCGACGATCGCCATGTCGATGCCGCGCAGGTAGAGGATGTCGGCGACGTTCTGGATGCCGCCTGCCCCGGTGATCGGCAGGATGCGGATCGAGCCGGGCAGGTTCAGCTGCTCGGCCAGCTCGCTCATCATGAAGGTGTCGTCGACGCCGCCGCCGACCACCGTGACCGTGCCGCTGTTGACGCGCTCGCGCAGCTGCTCGGTCTGCTGAGCCAGCGCGGCGCCACCGAACACAACCCCCATCATCGCGTAGACCGCCGCGTTACGGGCCTGTTTCAGCATCTCCTGCCTCCCTCGCGTTCCTCTTCTACCCGGACTGGCCTCGCTCGCGCCGCCGCTGCGCCGGTCCGGACCGCAGGCCGCGCCAAAGGGCTGCGACCGCCGCCCCGGCGCGGCTCGAGCAAAAGACTCACCCCGGGCCGACGTCCCCGGAGCGGCGCTGGAACCCCCGGATTTCCCCTGTAGTCTTTGGGGTATACCACCTTTGACCTATTAGTGTCTTGGCGTGTATTTACAGCGCTGGACCAGTTCCTGGATTTGTCTGTGATATTTTCTTGTGGAGCCAAACCTTCCACCACGCCCGAAGGCGCGTCAAGGCGGGAAGGAGCATCGCGCTTGTGACAATCATGTAGCAGGCGCAGCGGCGGTCCGGCCGCCACCCTGGCGCTGCGCGCCGCGGAGCCTTCGATGGCGTTGCGCCCCGAGTCCGTATCCCGGCCGCCTGCCGTAAAAATGACACGGGGCCCGGACCGGCGAGGCCATGGCAATCCAAGTAATTATCTGATAGAGGGATTCCCTGGAAAGTAAACGGAGTGCAGTTCTGCGTTCCGCTCCGCAGATGGGTGGGTAAGATCCTTGGCGGCGTCGCCCTCGTCGGCGCCGCGCTTGCGCCCATCCCTTCGATCCGCTGCGGCGTTGCGCAGCCGAGCTGTTGCAGGGGAAAGGCTTCTGGACTCCAGCAAGCGCAGCTTCCGGTGACGGTGCAGAGCCGACCCGGCCCCCGATTTCGAGGCGGCCCTCGATTTGGAGTGATTGGTAAGAAAATGAAACGCCGAGGTTTCCTGAAAGGCGCAGCGGTGGCCGGACTGGCCGGTGCCGCGGCATCGTCCCTGCCGGCCCCCGCGATCTCCCAGGGCATCAAGCGCTGGCGCATGGTCACCACCTGGCCCAAGAACTTCCCGGGCCTCGGGACCGGTGCCGAGCTCCTGGCCCAGCTCATCGAGCGCGGCACCGAGGGCAAGCTGCAGGTCACGGTCTTCGGCGGCGGCGAGGTCGTGAAGCCTTTCGATTCGATGGACGCCGTCGCCGGCGGCGAGGTCGAGATGGGCCACGGCGCGCCCTACTACTGGAAGAAGAAGGTGCCCGCCGTCCAGTTCATGGCCGGCTATCCCTTCGGGCTCTCGGCGCAGGAGCAGAACGCCTGGCTGCAGTACGGCGGCGGCCAGGAGCTGGCCGACGAGATCTACCGCGAGATGGGCTGCAAGTTCTTCCCCTCGGGCAACACCGGCACCCAGATGGGCGGCTGGTTCAACAAGGAGATCAACAGCCTTGAGGACTACCGCGGGCTGAGGATGCGGATCCCGGGGCTCGGCGGCGAGGTCCTCAAGGCGGCGGCCGCGCAGCCGATCAACCTGCCGGGCGCCGAGATCAAGCCGGCCCTCGACGCCGGCAAGATCGACGCCACCGAATGGGTCGGCCCCTACAACGATCTGGCCTTCGGCCTGCACAAGAACGCCAAGTACTACTACTACCCGGGCTGGCACGAGCCCGGCACCTCCCTGGACAACTTCATCAACATCCGGGCCTGGGAGGCGCTGCCGGACGACCAGAAGGCGGTGGTTGCGGCGGCCAACACGGCGGTCAACCAGCTGGTGCTCAGCGAGTTCGTCGCCCGCAACAACGATTCCCTCAAGACCTTGATCACCAAGCACGGCGTGGTGCTGAAGCAGTTCCCGGACTCGGTGCTGGCGGGCTTCAGCGTGCTCGCCGGCCAGGTGGTCAACGACCTCGCCTCCACCGATCCCATGAGCCGGCGGGTCATGGACGGCCTGCTGGAGTTCCGCAAGGAGGCCCTGGCCTGGACCAGCCTCTCGGAGACCGCCTTCACCGCGGCGCGCTTCCTCTACGCCTACTCGCAGGGCAACTGACCGGACCCCGGCGCGCCCCGGGGCGGGCGGCTCACTCCGCTTCGACGTAGCGCAGGAAGCGGTAGCGGGTGCCGCCGTGGGTGTTGTGGACCTCCTCCTGGAGGACCACGCGGCGGCCCTTCTCGAAGGCCAGTTGGGAGGTGAAGGGCACTAGCCGTTCCTGGCCGTCGTCCAGCTCGACCACCCATTCGCTCGACTCCGCGGGCTCGCTCTGCGGCTGGTGCAGCGCGACAAGGGTCCCCGTCACCTCCTGCGACTTCTCCCAGCCGCCGCGCGGCAGGATCGACATCAGGGCGATGAAGGCGAGCACCGCGGCGGCCACCGGCAGGATCCGCATCAGGCGGTCCTTCCAGATCAGCCGCTCCAGCTCCTTCTTTTTCGACGCGTCCATGGGGGGCTTTCTAGAGGATCTCGTCGGGTTCTGGAATTGTCTTTCCGCGGGTTCCGTCTCTCACGCCGCTCGCCCGTACATGAGTCTGAACTACGTCCCCCGCTGCTGCGGAGATCATGCCGAGGCGCCGCCTTCGGGATTCCGGCCGAACTCTCGCCGCTGCGCCGGGCCCCTTCATTCAATATAGTTAAGAAAGGCGACCTTTGCCTTACCGTAGCTGCGCAGGTCGCGGATCTCGAAGCCGGCGGGCGCCTCGAAGGCCTCGGCCTTCATCAGCTCGACCGCGACCAGCGCGCCCGGGGCGATCCAGCCGGCGCCGGCCAGCGCGGTCAGGGCCGGGGCCGCCAGGCCCTGGTTGTAGGGCGGGTCCATCAGGACGATCGAGCAGGCTGCGGCGGCCGGCGGCGGCCGCAGGACGTCGACCGCCAGGACCTCGGCCCGCGCGCCCTCCTCCAGGGCCTCGAGGTTGGCGCGCAGGGTCGCCAGGGCCGCGGCCTGGCTCTCCATGAAGGTCACCCGCGCCGCGCCCCTGGACAGGGCCTCCAGGCCCAGCGCCCCGGTCCCGGCGAAGGCGTCCAGCACCCGCGCCTCGATCAGGGGGTTGCCGCCGCTTGCCAGCTTGCCCTGGGTCAGGACGTTGAAGATCGCCTCACGCGTACGGTCGGCGGTCGGACGTACGGCCAGGCCTTCCGGGGCGAGAAGCGTACGCCCCCTATGCCGGCCGGCGACGATGCGCACCGCGCTGCCCCCTGCTCTTGCCGGCCTTCGGCCGGGCGTCGGCCGCCGGCCGCGCCTTGGCCCTGGCGGTCGCCGGCGTGCCGCCCGCTTTCGGTCCCGGCTTCGGACCCGCCTGGGGCTTGCGCCCCGGCTTGCTCGGCTTGGGCTTGGCCTTGGCCCAGCCGGCCTTGGGGGTCTTGGGGCCTTCCAGGGCCTCGCGCAGGCGCTTGGCCGGGACCTCGGAGACCGCGCCCCGGGCCAGGCTGCCCAGGGTGAAGGGGCCGTAGCCGACCCGGATCAGGCGGTTCACCTTCAGGCCCAGATGCGCCAGGACCCGGCGCACCTCCCGATTCTTGCCCTCGGTCAGGATGATCGAGATCCAGAGGTTGGCGCCGCTGGCCCGCTCGATCCGGGCCTTGATCGGGCCGTAGCGGACGCCCTCGACGGTGACCCCCTCGCGCAGGCTTTCCAGGCGCGCCTCGCTGACCCGGCCGTAGGCGCGCACCCGGTAGCGGCGCTGCCAGCCCGAGGCCGGCAGCTCCAGCGCGCGCTTCAGCTCGCCGTCGTTGGTCAGCAGCAGCAGGCCTTCGGAGTTGAGGTCGAGCCGGCCGACCGGCTGCAGCCGCGGCAGGTCCTTGGGCAGGCTGTCGTAGATCGTCGGGCGGCCCTGGGGATCCTTGGCCGCGGTCAGCAGGCCCGCCGGCTTGTGGTAGCGCCAGATCCGCGCCGGCGCCGGGGCGGGCAGGGGGGCATCGTCGACCCGGATCTTCTGGCCCGGCTTGACCGTCACCGCCGGGCTGTCCAGCACCCGGCCGTCCAGGCTGACCCGGCCCTCGGCGATCAGCAGCTCGGCGTCGCGCCGCGAGCAGAGCCCGCTGCGGGCGATGATCTTTGCGATGCGCTCCGCTGCGGGAGCGATGCGCCGGGTCTCGGCCTTGGGGGTCATGACCGCGCCGCCGCCAGGAAGGCTTCGAAGATCGCCGCGTCGCCTGCGGAGACGTGGTACTCCGGATGCCACTGCACGCCGAGGCAGAAGCCGTAGCCGGCGGCCTCGATGCCCTCGATCACCCCGTCCGGCGCCCGGGCGTTGACGCGCACCCCCTCGGGCACCGCCTTGGCCGCCTGGTGATGGGCGGAGTTCACCTCCAGGCTTTCGGCGCCGCAGATCTCGCGCAGCCGGCTGCCCGCCTCCAGGGCCACGCCGTGGCCCGGCTCGTGCCGCGGGTTGGGCTGCTCGTGGGCCAGGGCGCCTTCGATCTCGTCCGGGATGTGCTGGATCAGGGTCCCGCCCAGGGCGACGTTCAGGAGCTGCATCCCGCCGCAGATCCCCAGCACCGGCAGGTCGCGCTCCAGGGCCGCCCGGGTCGCCGCCATCTCGAAGGCGGTGCGCCGGTCCTTGGTGGTGACCGTGGGATGCCGCTCGCCCGCGCCGAAGAGGGCCGGGTCCAGGTCGAAGTGGCCGCCGGTGACCAGCAGGCCGTCCAACCCGGCGAGGTAGGCCTCGGCCTGGCCCACCTCGTGGGGCAGCAGGACCGGCAGGCCGCCGGCACGAGCGACCGCGGCGCAGTAGTTCTCGCGCAGGAAATAGCTGGCCTGCGGGCGCTCCGGGCCGGGCGCGTCCCAGTCCAGGGTCAGGCCGATGACGGGTCTGTCGGGCATGGCCGGAATTTATGCACTGCCGGGGCCAAGCTCAATGCTCCAGACGAGAGTGCCGAAGGCTTCTTGACTCCTCTGCCGGAGTTTCGTATTTAACAAGTAAGTTAAATACGGGGTGCGCCACAATGACCGAGGATCAGCTCGACGCCGCCTTCGCCGCCCTGGCGGACCCGACCCGGCGGGCCATCGTCGCCCGCCTGGCCGCGGGCCCGGCCCCGGTCGGCGAGCTGGCGGCGCCCTTCGAGATCTCGCTGCCCGCGGTCTCCCGCCACCTCAAGGTCCTGGAGACTGCCGGCCTGATCACCCGCGAGGTCGATGCCCAGTGGCGCCGCTGCCACCTGCGCCCTCAGGGCCTGACCGGCGCCGCCGAATGGATCGACAGCACCCGCCGCTTCTGGGAGGGCCGCCTGGACAGCCTGGCCCGCTACCTGGAAGGGCCAACCCAGAACGGGAAGGAGACACCCCATGCCGGAACCCCGGACCCGGGAAACGACGACGACAGCGGACCGCAAGGCTGAGCCCGCGCTCACCCTGTCGCGCAGCTTCAAGGCCTCGCTGGCGCGGGTCTATGGCGCCTTCGCCGGGTCGGCGCAGCTGGCCCAATGGTTCGGCCCCCAGGGCTGCGGCGTCGAGGACTGCGACTGGACGCCGGAGGTCGGCCGGCCCTGGCGCGTCGTCATCGTCCACGCCGACGGCGATGCCAATCCGGTCGGCGGTGTCTTCCGCGAGGTCGTCCCCGGCGAGCGCCTGGTCCTGACCTGGGCCTGGGAGAACACCGAGTACGCCGGGCTCGAGACTCTGGTCACCCTTGAGTTCAAGGCCCTGGGCGACATGACCGAGCTGACCCTGACCCACGAATGGCTGGCCGACGACCTGGCCCGCGAGCGCCATTCCAAGGGCTGGTCCAGCTCCTTCGACTGCCTGGCCGAGCTCCTGGCCTAGAAACCGACTGTCCCAAAGGAGAAAGAGAATGTCCGAGGTGATCGTCTTCGGGATGCCCCAGTCCGGCTACGTCCGCGCGGTGCGCCTGGCCTGCGAGGAGAAGGGCGCGGCCCACGCGGTCGAGCCCATGATGCCGGACCAGATGCGCGACAGCGGCCGCCATCCCTTCGGCCGCATGCCCGCGATCGAGCACGACAGCACCCGGCTCTACGAGTCCAGCGCCATCCTGCGCTACCTCGACCGGACCTTCGCAGGGCCGAGCCTCGAGCCCGCAGACCCGCAGCAGGCGCTGCTGTCGATGCAGTGGGAGAGCGCGGCCCACGACTACCTGATCCCGACCCTGGGCCGGCGCTATATCCTGCAGTACCTCTTCCCCAAGGGCCCGGACGGCCAGCCGGACCGGGCGGTCATCGACGCGGCGCTGGTCGACATCCGGCGCTATCTTGCGATCCTGTCCGAGGCCCTGGAGCCCGGCCCCTTCCTCTTCGGCGCCCAGCCAAGCATTCCCGACCTCCTGCTGGTGCCGACCCTGGCCTATCTCGAAGCCATGCCCGAGGGCCCGGGTCTGCTCGGCGCCGCGCCCCGAGTCCAGCGCCTGCTCGACGCAATGAAGGCCCGCGACTCCTTTCAGCGCACGGTCCCCCCGCCGATCCCCGAAGCGGCGTAGCGCTCGCAGGCTAGAACCGCGACGTCACCCCCTCCCAACCCTCCCCCATCAAGGGGGAGGGCTCCCTTTTTTGAGGCCTGCCACGTTAATCCCCCTCCCCCTTGATGGGGGATGGGGCGCGTAGCGCGGCGCTTCGCGCGGGTGGGGGTGACATCTCAGACCTCGCAGGCAATCCCCAAGCCCACGCCGCCTTGACCGCGACCCCGCCCCGGCGGCAGGGTCGCGCCATGGCGAAGCTCGGCTACATGGTCCTGGCCCTGGAAGAGGCCGAGGCGGCGGCCGCGGCCGGCGAGGTCCCGGTCGGCGCCGTCCTGGTCGACTCCGCCGGCGGCACGGTCCTGGCCCGCGCCCACAACCGGGTTGAGGCCTTGAGCGACCCCACCGCCCACGCCGAGCTGCTGGTCATCCGCGCCGCGGCGGCGGAGCTCGGCGTGAAGCGCCTGACCGCCGCCGACCTCTACGTCACCTTGGAGCCCTGCGCCATGTGCGCCCAGGCCATCGCGCTCGCTCGCCTGCGCCGCCTCTACTTCGGCGCCTACGACCCCAAGGGCGGCGGCGTCGAGCACGGCGCCTGCATCTTCCGCCAACCCACCTGCCACCACCGCCCCGAAGTCATCGGCGGCGTCGAGGAAACCCGCTGCGGCGAGCTGCTGAGGGCGTTCTTCCAGGAGCGGCGCTAGGCGGCGTCAAGGGATTTGGCCGAGATGACGCCTGCTGCGGTCGCGACCTAGGCCTCGAAGCGACTCGTGTCGTTACGATCGCGGTCGTATCGTCTGGTGAGCGGAAACGGCGGCAACCAGGACTCGCGACGGACGGTCCAGAGTTCGTAAGTCGGCCTCAGTTGGTCGGGGGCATCCAGGGATCCCAGGTTCACTTCGATCTCGTCGGCGCTGCGCGAGAAGACGGACGAGCCACAGTGGGGACAGAAGAAGCGCCCGGCGTAGTCGCGCGTTTCGCCATCGATCGTCACCGCATCCTCGGGGAACACCGCGGAAGCGTGAAAAAGGGCCCCATGGTGCTTGCGGCAGTCGAGACAGTGACAAAGGCCGACCCGGTATGGGCGTCCCGAGGCCACAAATCGGACCTTGCCGCAGAGGCAACCGCCGGTGAATCGGTCCATGCCGCGTCTCCTCCAAAATCAAGCGGGCGGAATGCTTACAGCGAGCAGCACCGTCATTGCAATTACGCCATGTCCTTCACGTTCCCGAAGGTGAAACCGAAATCCAGATCCGCCAAGTTCGCACCGCCAGGAACCGGACCTGTCAGGCGCTTGCCGTATCCGCACCTCCCGCCGCGTCAAGATGCATGAGACCGGCGGTCGACATGCCGCCATCGACGGCGATCGTTTGGCCGGTGATGTAGCGTGACTTGGAGTCGTCGAGCAGAAACATCGCCGTCCCCACCATTTCCTCGGGCGTGGCATATCTGCCCTCAGGGACCCGGGTCACCCAGGCCCTGCGGGCGGCCTCGCTGTGCATTTCTGCGACCATCGGCGTTTCGACGGGGCCTGGTGCGATCGCGTTCACGCGGACTCCCGTCTTCGCCCATTCGACGGCCATGACCTTGGTCGCGTTGATCAGACCCGCCTTGGACGCACCATAGGCGACGCGGCCCGCGTTGCCGACCAAACCGGATACGGACGCGATATTGACGATCGATCCGCTTCCCCGCGCCATCATGCGCTTCGCGGCCTCGCGCGCCACGACAAAGCTTCCGACCAGGTTGACGTCCAGGATCTTTCGGAAGACGGCCGCAGGCGTGTCCAGCGCGGGAATTTCCTCGCCGATCCCGGCCGAGTTGACCACGCCGGTCAGCGCCCGCCCGTCTCCCTCGAGGTCGTCGATGAGAGCGCCGACGGCGGCTTCCTCGGTGACGTCCAGCTCTTCGCAGACCAGTCGATCACCGAAACCGGACAGGTCTTCCCGGCATCGCCCAAGGTTGTCGCGAGAAAGATCGACGACCACCGCATGCCATCCTTCGGCAAGGACGGCTTGAGCGATCGCCTTCCCGATTCCGGAGGCGCCGCCTGTGATCAGGACGGTCTTGTTGCGTTCGGTCATGCGCTTTCCTTCAGCTTTGCCGAGGCTTCGAACCGGCGTGCCTCCGACTCCGCCCTCATCTGCGTCTTGTCGTTCCGGGGAGGGGGCAGGTCTTTCCTGGCGCTAGGCTTACCCCGTCGCTCGGGCTGTGCCCATCAGGAAAGATATCAGGGAAACTCAAGCTCTCCTTTGCGCCATAATTCCAGTATCATTTGCGCATTGAAGCCCAGAGCGCCACTGTATTGGTCTGAGAGTCTTCGAAGCACTTTTTCTGCTCTTTCGGTATCTATACCCAGAAGAACATGGCCAGCGGCCCAGCAGCGCACGCCAGGATGAATATCGTCAAGATATCTAGAGAGCATTCCCAAGGGTCCGGGACCACGCCTTCGCAGCTCCTGATAGATGGCTGCAAGCCGATCTGCAGCCTCGTTGGTCTGTTCGGGCGTGCCTTGGTCGTTACCCTTCGTGTGAGCGACGGCGGCAACCCGATATGCAGCCAACAGTTCTTCCAGCGAATTCTCTTGTAGAATCGACATCAAGATAGGAGTTCCAAGGACAGTGAGCGGGCAGTGCGGTCCCCCCGCGAGCAATTCACTTCGTTTTGGACGCTGGGCTTACTCTACCGCTAGAGCTGTGCCCATGGGGAGCGCCTGGGACCATTGATCCATGGCCCGACCGGAATGCCCCCCGAGGATGGGTGTCAGTGTCCCGGTCTTGCCTATCCGAACTTGTCCCGATTTTCCGAATCTTCCAACCCGCTGGGACGCTCGCCGTTCCCCGCTCACTCCGCCGCGGCACGCACCCGCGCCGGGTCCACCTGCGCGTAGCTGGCGCCGCGGCGGAAGTGGTCGAGGTAGACGGTCGTGGGGTAGTCGACCGGGTCGCGGTAGGGGCCGAACTTGAAGAACTGCGTCTCCATGTTCTCGTAGCCGATCGCCCCGGTGGCGCGGACGATCCTGCGGCCGTTGGCCCAGACCTCGACCAGGCCGTCGCCTGAGGGGTCGGCGCGGATGCGATAGACCATGTCGATCCAGCCGCTATCGCTCGGCGGCAGATCGGCGAAGCGCTCGACCTCCACGCGGCAGTCGCGGCGCCGGCTGTCCCGGCCGCCCGCCTGCCAGGCGATGCGCAGGCGGCAGAGGCCGTCCTGCACCGTGATGTGGAAGACCCCGTCGCGGAAGCGCTGGGCGACGAAGGGGCTGCCCGGCCCCGAGTGGTGCCACTGGCCGATGATGATGCGGTTGCCGTCGGCCGGGATCGGCCCGGCGATCAGCATGGAGAAGCCGTACCAGACCTCCTGCCCGAAGCGCAGGCGCACCGCCTCGGCCTCGGCCAGCTCGGCGCGGTCCGAGCCGTCGCCCAGGGGATCGTGGCCGGGGTGGACGGTGATCGCCAGGGCGCGCCCGGGCCCGCGCGCGACCCGGTCCTGGATCTCCACCGAGCCCGGCAGCAGGCGCCGCTGCGACCAGATGCCCGAGGCGAGGCGGGCCCGCTCGAAGCCGTCGGCCAGGGCCCAATGCGGCACGGCCAGGAGCGGCGCGCCCACGGACTGGCTGCCGGCCAGCGCCAGAAGCATCATCAGGGCCGCACCGCGGCGGAGGCTGCGCAGCGTCACGGCCGTCGGGCTCCGGTGCTCGGCGGGGTAGGGGCGGGGTCGCTCATGGCGCCCTTGCATATCCGGCCCGGCCCGGCGACTCAAGCCATGACGCGAACGGCGGCGAAGCCCGGTGCGCGAGCCTTAGGCCGCGGGCTCACGCCCTCCCCCTTGGTGGGGGAGGGTGGGGTGGGGGTGATCGGCCGGCCTCTGGGGGCTGCGGCTGGCCGCTGCACGGGACGTCCGCGCCGGAGGTGGCGGAGGCTCGGGTGGGCGCCGCCTTCGCCGCCGCCTGCCGCCGGTGCCGCGCCACCGCCCGGTTGATCGCGGCGGCCAGCTCTGCCGCCGAGGCGCCGGTGCCGAAGACGTTGATCCGGGTGAAGCGGCCGAGCAGCAGCGCGCCCGGCCACCAGGTCCAGAACCACAGCAGCGGCCGGGCCGGACCATTGGCGCCGCGCCAGTGCCCGGCCAGGAAGGCCCGGCGGTCGTGCAGCCGCAGCTCGACGCCGAAGGAGGGCAGCCCGCCCCGCCCCGCCGGCCCGGCGCCCTCGATCGCGGACCAGGGGATCAGGCCGCGCCACAGCAGGCGGACCCCCTCGGCCTCCAGGGCGACCTCGGGCCGCCAGAGGGTGGCGAAGCGCAGGCTGGCGATGGCCGCGCCGATCACCCCCACCGCCACCAGGATCGGCGCGACCTCGTGCATCACCGCGCAGCTCCGCGCCGAGACCAGCGTCCGGCAGCCCGGCCCGTAGAGGAACAGCCCCTCGCCGATCAGGCAGAGGTAGAGCGCCAGGGTCATGACCTGCGCCGCCGGCCGGCGATGGAGCACGAGTTCGGGCACGAAGGACCGCCTGGAGCCGAAAAAAAGGCGGAGTCTGGCGCTTAGGAGGTTAACCGGTGGTTAGGGCCGACCTGGCCCGCTCAGCTCTCGCGCCGCTCCCGTTCAACCGCGCGCCAGGCGATGTCGCGGCGGCAGAAGCCCCCGGGCCAGTCGATCCGCTCGATGGCGGCGTAGGCCCGGGCCTGGGCCTCGGCCACGGTCTTGCCCAGGGCCGTGACGTTGAGCACCCGTCCGCCGCTGGCCAGCAGGCGGCCGTCTTCGGCACGCTTGGTGCCGGCGTGGAAGACCACCAGGTCCCCCTCGCTGACGTCTTCGTCCAAGCCCTCCAGGCCCTGGATCTCGCTGCCCTTCTCGTAAGGTCCCGGATAGCCCTTCGCCGCCATCACCACGGTGACCGCCGGCTCCGGATACCAGCGCAGGTCGAAGCTCTTCAGCACCCCGTCGCTGGTCGCGATCAGGGCCGGCAGCAGGTCCGACATCAGGCGCATCACCAGGACCTGGCACTCCGGATCGCCGAAGCGGGCGTTGTACTCGATCAGCTGCGGCCCCTCGGCGGTGATCATCAGCCCGGCGTAGAGCACCCCTTTGTAGGGCCGGCCCGCCGCCGTCATGGCCGCCACGGTCGGCTCGATGATCTCGGCCAGGACCCGGGCCTCCAGCTCCGGCGTCATGACCGGCGCCGGGGAGTAGGCGCCCATGCCGCCGGTGTTGGGCCCTGTGTCGCCGTCGAAGGCGCGCTTGTGGTCCTGGGCCGTCGCCAGGGGCAGGGCGGTCTCGCCGTCGACCAGGGCGAAGAAGCTGGCCTCCTCGCCCTCCAGGAACTCTTCGATCACCACCTCGGCGCCGGCCGCCCCGAAGGCGCCCTCGCTCAACGCCGCCTCGACCGCCGCCTCCGCCGCCTCCAGGGTCTCGGCGATGACCACCCCCTTGCCCGCGGCCAGGCCGTCTGCCTTGACCACGATCGGCGCCCCGCGCTCTCGGGCAAAGGCCTTGGCCGCTTCCGGGTCGGTGAAGCGGCCGTAGGCCGCGGTCGGGATCCCGTGTTCGGCGCAGAGGTCCTTGACGAAGCCCTTGGAGCCCTCCAGGACCGCGGCCGCCGCGCTCGGCCCGAAGGCCTTGATCCCGGCCGCGGTCAGCCGGTCGACCAGGCCTGCGACCAGCGGCGCCTCGGGCCCGACCACCACGTAGTCGATGGCCGCGTCCCGGGCGAAGGCGATCAGCCCGTCGATGTCCTCGGCCCCGATCGCCACGCACTCCGCTTCCTGCGCGATCCCGGCGTTGCCCGGCGCGCAGTAGAGGGTGTCGCAGAGCGGCGAGGCCGCGATCGCCCAGCAGAGCGCGTGCTCCCGCCCCCCCGATCCCACCACCAGGATCCGCATCTTGTCTCCCCTTTGCCTCCCTGCCGCGGCACGGCAGCCTCATGCTTCGACAGGCTCAGCATGAGGGATGCTTTGCACCTCGTCCTGAGCGTGTCGAAGGGCGAGGTCGGCAGGGCTTCACCGCCCCAGGAAAGTGGTTTATGGCGGCGGCGTCTTGTAGCATAAGCGCAGCAGACATGACCGACTTTTCCCAGCAACCCGGCTTCGGGCCGGACAGCGCCGGGCCGGACAGCCCCGGCGGCAACATTCCGGTCTTCTCCGTCGGCGAGATCTCCCAGGCGGTCAAGCGCAGCCTGGAGAGCACCTTCGACCACGTCCGGGTGCGCGGCGAGATCTCCGGCTTCAAGCGCGCCGCCTCCGGCCACCTTTACATGTCCTTGAAGGACGAAAACGCGGTGCTGGACGCGGTCTGCTGGCGCGGCACCGCCGGGCGCCTCGGCCTCAGGCCCGAGGACGGCATGGAGGTCATCGCCACCGGCCGCATCACCTCCTATCCCGGCCGCTCCAAGTACCAGATCGTGGTCGAGGCCCTGGAGCTGGCCGGCGAGGGCGCGCTCCTCAAGCTGCTCGAGGAGCGCAAGCGCAAGCTCGCCGCCGAGGGCCTCTTCGCCGAGGACCGCAAGCGCCCGCTGCCTTACCTGCCCGAGGTCATCGGCGTGGTCACCTCGCCGACCGGCGCGGTGATCCGCGACATCCTGCACCGCCTGGCCGACCGCTTCCCGCGCCACGTCCTGGTCTGGCCGGTCCTGGTCCAGGGCGAGGGCGCCGCCGCGCAGGTCGCCGCCGCCATCGAGGGCTTCAATGCCCTGCCGGCGGAGGGCGGGCCGGTGCCGCGCCCCGACCTTCTGATCGTGGCGCGCGGCGGCGGCTCCCTGGAGGACCTCTGGGCCTTCAACGAGGAGGTCGTGGTCCGCGCCGCCGCGGCCTCCGAGATCCCGCTGATCTCGGCGGTCGGGCACGAGACCGACACCACCCTGATCGACTTCGCCGCGGACCGCCGGGCGCCGACCCCGACCGCGGCGGCCGAGATGGCGGTGCCGGTCAAGAGCGAGATCCTGGCCCAGGTCCTGGACCACGACCGGCGCCTGGTCGCCGCCGCCGGCCGCTATCTCGAGGAGCGGCGGCTCCAGGTCGAGGGCCTGGGCCGCGGCCTGCCCGACCCGCGCCGGATCCTGGAGGAGATGACCCAGCGCCTGGACGACCGCGCCGAGCGCCTGGGCCTGGCCCTCGCCGCCACCCTGCGCGAGCGCCGCGGCGCGGTCGCCGAGCTGGCCGCCCGCCTGCCGCACCCGCGCCAGCAGCTCCGCCTGGCCCTGGCCGGCTACGCCCCCCTGGCCGAGCGCTTCGCCCGCCTCGGCCCGACCCTTTTCGAATCGGCCGAGAAAGAGCTCGCCGCCCTGGCGCGGATCCTGGAGTCGACCTCCTACCAGAAGGTCCTGCAGCGCGGCTTCGCCGTGGTCCGCGGCCCCGAGGGCGTTCTGACCCGCGCCGCCCAGATTTCGCCCGGTTTGTCCCTTGATATCGAGTTCGCCGACGGCCGCGCCGCGGCCCGGGCGGACGGCGGCCGGGCGCCCGAGCCGGCCAAGCCCAAGCCGCGAGCCCGCAAGACCGCCCCGGCCCGTAAAGGTGATGACAAGCAAGGCAAGCTACTTTGACCTCTCCGCAGCAAGGGATCTCCGGCGCATGACGTGGTTTCGCTTCTCCTTCCTGGCCATCGGCCTCGTTCTGACCCTCGCCGTGTCTTCCGCCGTCGCCGGGGGCGGCCAGGTCAAGCTCGAAGGCGACTTCGTCCAGGGCGGGCTGGTCTTCGGCCGCGCGATCCAGGGGGCGGAGGTGACGCTCGACGGCCGCCGCCTGCGGACCGATCCCGAGGGCCGCTTTGTCTTCGGCTTCCACCGCGACGCGCCGGCCGAGGCGGTCCTCTCCGTCCGCCTCCCCGGCGGCGCGCTCGAGGAGCGGCGCCTCGCCATCGAAGCCCGCGACTACCAGATCCAGCGCATCGATGGCCTGCCGCAGAACATGGTCACCCCGCCGGAGTCGGTCTACGCGCGGATCAAGGCCGATGCCGCCAAGGTCCGCGCCGCCCGCGCCGTGGACCTCGAGCGGAGCGACTTCCTCCAGGGCTTCATCTGGCCGGCGCGGGGCCGCATCAGCGGCATCTACGGCAGCCAGCGGATCCTCAACGGCGAGCCCAAGCGGCCGCACTACGGGGTCGACGTCGCCGCGCCCACCGGCGCGCCGGTCTGGGCCCCGGCCGGCGGCGTCGTGACCCTGGCCGAGGACGACCTCTACTACACCGGCGGCACCATCATCCTCGACCATGGCCACGGCCTGTCCTCGACCTTCCTGCACATGGAGACGGTCACGGTGAAGGTCGGCGACGAGGTTCGCCAGGGCGATCCCCTGGGGACCGTCGGCGCCACCGGCCGGGCCACCGGCCCGCACCTGGACTGGCGCATGAACTGGTTCGAGGCCCGGGTCGACCCCCAGCTCCTGGTCGGCCCCATGCCCCAGGACGAGACGAACTGAATGGCTAGGACACCTCGGAAGTTTCACCCCCACCCGCGCGTAGCGCGGCGCTTCGCGCGGGTGGGGGTGGCACACCCAAGTCTCCGGCTAAGCACCAACCGAAGGAAAGGACGACCCATGGGCATCGAGATCGCCGTCTGCGGCATGGAGGAGCTGCCCCGGGTCGCCCCCGACTTCGGCCCGACCCACGCCGTGACCCTGCTCGACCCGACCAACAGCCGCCCGCCCATCGCCGGCCTGGACGAGGCCGACCACCTCTTCGTCGGGGTCCACGACATCTCGGCGCCGCGGCCCGACCACGAGCATCCCCAGGACCACCACGTCGAGGCCCTGCTCGCCTTCGGCGAAAGCCTGCGCCCGGCCGTGGAGTCCTCGGAGGTCCGGGTCCTGGTGCACTGCTGGGCCGGGGTCAGCCGCTCGACCGCCGCGGCCTTCGCCCTCACCTGCCAGCTCACCGGGATGGCCGAGCGCGACGCCCTGCTCTCCATCCAGAGCCTGCGCCGCCAGATGTGGCCCAACGAGCTGATCGTCGCCCTGGCCGACGAGGCCCTGGACCGCCGCGGTCGCATGCGCCGCGCCCTGGAGGACTGGCGCCGCAATCAGGAGATGCCCGCCGGCTACGCCGCCTGGCTGGGCCGCTAGATCCGGCGTTCGCCCGGCGTCCTCCAAGCTTCGGCAGCCTTCTGAGGCCGGCCCCGCCTTCGCCGTTGTCCGCCTCTGCGGGTCGTCGCGGTCAACTGCGCCGGCCTTGAGGAGACGCGCGAGCTCGGCGCCTCGGTGCCCATGGTCGAGCGCGGTCTGGTCGAATTCGACATCGATCCGGTCGATCTCTTCATGAACACGCTCTGGAAGTAGCCGGCCGCGGACCGGGTGGAGCTTCAGCCTAATACCAGCGAGCCCATGAAAGTTTGCATTGCTGCTTTAGGCCTTCGGCCTTCTCATGCTGAGCCTGTCGAAGGGCGAGGTCGGCACCTTCTCGATGATCGCTGTCCGAGTCCCTTCATCCGCTCCTTGGTATAAGCTGCGTCCTCAGGACTCCGCGTAGGGCGCGAAGGCCTTGGCCTTGCCCCGGGACTGAATCTCGTAGATCGACCCGGCCCTTTGCGGCTGGGGCTGGGGGATGCGCACCGGCACCGGCGCCAGGCGCGGCTGCCGGGTCGCCGCGCCGCAGAGCAGGCGGGAGTCGAAGTCCTCCAGGCTGTCGAACCTGGTCATCGCGCCCATGATCGGGAAGGCATCGGCCGCCATCATCTCGTAGAACAGCATCCGCCGGTCGCGCTTCGACCGGTTGCGGGCGGAGCCGTGGAGCAGGCGGGCGTGATGGATCGAGACCGTGCCCGCCGGCCCGGTCAGCGCGACCGCGTCCCCGGGCCCATAGCCGGCCTCGGCCGGGTCGCAGGCCCCGGCGAAGACGCCATCGAGGTGATGGTCGAGAAGCGGCCCCCTGTGCGACCCCGGGATGACCTGCAGCGGCCCGTTCTCCGCCAGCATGTCGTCGAAGACGATGCCGACCGCGAGCACGTCGTCGTTGGTGTGGGGATAGAAGGCGAAGTCCTGGTGCCACTGGACCGGCGCGCCGTAGTCCGCCGCCTTCATGTTCAGCTTCGCCGTGTGCAGGCGGAGGTTCGGCCCGATGAGGTCCCGCACCGGGCCCAGGATCACGTCGCTGCGCATCAGGCCGTCGAAGAAGGCGCTCTGCAGGTCGGGGCGCTTGATGCGGCGGATACGTGGCGCGCTCCGGCTGTGGTGGTCCTCCAGGTCGAGCCGGTCGTCGCTGGCGTCGATGCGCCGGGCGTGCGCCGAGAGCCGCGCGATCTCCTCGCGGCCCTCGGCCACGGTCTCGGCCGGCAGATGGCCGTCCAGCACCAGGTAGCCCTCGTCCCGGTAGAAGGCCCGCTGCGTCTCGCTGAGATAGTCCACCACTGCCTCCCCCACCGGATCGGCCCGGCGCCTTTCCCCGCACCGACGTCGGATCATAGCCGGCCAGGCCTGCGGCGGCCAGGCGGCGCGCCCCGAGGGTTTTCGGTCAGATCTCGCCGAAGGTCCGGCGGACCTGCTGCCAGGCCGCCGCCAGATGGGCCCTCAGCGCCTCTTCGGCGGCGTCGGGATCGCGCAGGAGAATGGCGTCGAAGATCCGCGCATGGGCCTCGAAGTTCGCGCGGTTGCGGTCCGGCAGGCGCGGCATCTTCTTCCAGTGGCTGGACAGCCAGCTCGTGTAGGCCCGGTGGATCGACGGCAGCAGCGGGTTCCCGGGGATCTCGTAGAGCACGCCGTGGAAGGCCACGTCGGTCTGGTAGAAGGTCTCGGACTCCGCGATCGCCGCCTCGTTCGCCGCGAGGGCGGCCTTCAGCTTCGCGATCTGGTCCTTGTTCGCCGCGACCGCCGCCTGCCGCACCAGGGCGGCCTCCATCATGATCCGCAGGTCGAAGAGGCTCTTGACGCCGCCGGGCTCGGTGAGCAGGCGCGTGGCCACGCTGCCGACGGCCTGGATCGCCGCGTCGTAGCCGGGCTTGCGCACCACGGGGCGGAAGCGCGGCCGGGCGTCCACCAGCCCCTTGTTCGACAGCGCGAGGACCGCCTCGCGCACGACGGTCCGGCTGACCCCGTAGGTCTGGACGATCTCCCGCTCGGGCGGGAGCGGCTCGCCGTCGCGCAGGGTCCCGTCCAGGATCTGCTTCTCGAAGACCTGGATCAGGCCGTCCGCGGCCCGCCTCGATCTCGCGGCGTTCTTTGCTTCGGTCATGTCCTCCAGGCTCCGCCGGGCGCGACCGCAAGGCTGCCGGGAGCCGCGCTGCAAAATATCTTGTATGACAAAAATTCTGCAGAATCCAATGCTCAGTCGGGGTTTTCGAAAAGGCTCGACTCACGGGCCATTTTTTGTCATACCAAAAGCAGGGCAAATATCGGGATCCGGGCGCAGGGCGGGGCCGTGACAGATCCGGAGTTGGTCGAAATGGCCGAAATCGAAAGCATCGAGGTCAAGCGCTTCAATCTGCCGCTCGCCGAGGTCCTGACCGATGCCAGGCACGGCGACCACACGCATTTCGAGCTGGTGACGGCGACCCTCCGGCTCGCCGACGGGTCCGAGGGGACCGGCTACAGCTACACCGGCGGCCGGGGCGGCCGAGCCATCGCGGCCATGATCGAACACGACCTGGCGCCCTTCCTCCTCGGCAAGGAGGCATCGCGGGTCGAAGACCTCTACGAGGGCATGCAGTGGCACCTGCACTACGTCGGGCGCGGCGGCATCGCTTCCTTCGCCATCTCCGCGGTCGACATCGCGCTCTGGGACCTGCGCTGCAAGGCCGCGGGCCGGCCGCTCTGGCGGATGGCGGGCGGCGCCTCGGACCGCTGCAGGGCCTACTGCGGCGGGATCGACCTGAACTTCCCCCTGCCCAAGTTGATCGGGCAGGCCGAAGGCTACCTCGGCGCCGGATTCAACGGCGTGAAGATCAAGATCGGCCGGCCGGAGCTCCGGGATGACGTCGCGCGGGTCGCGGCGGTCCGGGAGCGCATCGGGCCGGAAGTCGCCCTCATGGTGGACGCGAACTACGCCATGACCGTGCCCCAGGCCATCGAGGCCGCGCGGGCCTTCGAAGCCTACGACCTGGTCTGGTTCGAGGAGCCGACGATCCCCGACGACTACCGCGGCTACCGAGAGATCGCCCAGGCGACCGGCATGCCGCTGGCGATGGGCGAGAACCTGCACACCATCCACGAATTCGACTTCGCCTTTGCGGAGGCCGGTCTGTCCTACATCCAGCCCGACGCCTCCAACTGCGGCGGGATCACCGGCTGGCTGCAGGTCGCCGAGAGATCCCTCGGGCACGGCATCCCGGTCTGCAGCCACGGCATGCAGGAGCTCCACGTGAGCCTGGTTTCCGCCCGCTCGAACGGCGGCTGGCTCGAGGTTCACAGCTTCCCGATCGACCGCTACACGCGGCGGCCGCTGGTGGTCGAGAACCATCTCGCGGTCGCGCCGAACGAGCCGGGTATCGGAGTCGCCTTCGACTGGGATAAGCTGGAGGCCGCGCACGATGCCAGTCTTTGACAATTCGAGAGGCTGACAAATTCCTTGTTTGGCCATCCGCTTACCTCTAGTTTGGTCATACCAAAAAACATGACGGCCGAGAAAGGCCGCGGGTTTCGCACCAAGAACAAGGGAGAGCAAAGATGAAACTGACGAAGGGGCTTGCAGTGGCAGCGTCCGTAGCTGCCCTCGCGATCGGAGCGACCGCCGCATCCGCCGAAACGACCAAGCTGCGCATCCAGACGCATTTCTCGCCCGAGACGCTGTCGGGCAAGATGGCCGCCGAGTTCATCGAGGACATCACCGCCATGTCCAACGGCGAGATCGAGGTGGAGATGTTCTACTCCTCCGCCGTCGTGAAATCGGCCGAGACCTTCGATGCGGCCGCGACAGGCATTCTCGACTGCGACATGACCGGCGGGTCCTACCAGACCGGCAAGAACCCGGCCTTCCAGTTCGCCGGCGATCTGATGGGCGGCTACGCGAATCCCTACCAGCAGATGGCCTGGCTGCTTCACGGCGGCGGCTACGACAAGCTCAACGAGCTCTACAACGCCCATAACATGGAGTTCATCGGCTGGTGGATCCCGGGTCCGGAATCCCTCTCCTCGACCGCGCCGATCCGCAACGTCGCCGATTTCAAGGACTGGAAGTTCCGCTCGCCGCCCGGCATGGCGACCCTGGTCTTCAAGAACCTCGGCGCCTCGCCGATCGTGATGGACTTCAACGAGATCTTCACGGCGCTGGAAACCGGCATCATCGACGGCGCCGACGCGGCCAACCTGACCAACAACGTCGGCCTGGGCCTCTACGACATCGCCCAGCACACCAACTTCCCCGGCTTCCATTCCATGCCGGCCGACCACCTGACCTGCCGCAAGGACGTCTGGGACGCGATGCCGGATCATCACAAGGCGATCCTGAGGGTCGCCATGCAGGCCCTGGCGCTGCGCAACGCGACGGTCAACGAGGTCCAGAACGCCAGGACCGCGAAGGACCTGCGGGCCAAGGGCATCAACCTTTACGAATGGACTCCGGAAGAACTGGCCAAGTACCGTGCCGCCGTGAAGGCGGGCTGGACCGAGTTCGCAACCACGCCGGAAGCCAAGGCCCTGCTGCAGAGCCACATCGACTTCCTGACCGAACTCGGTGCGATGAAGTAGTCGAAACCCTGGAGCTTTCCATCTCGGCGGCGGGCCCGCAACGGGCCTGCCGCCGCCGCTGCGGGTCGAGGCCGACGACGGCGTGACTGGACGGGGGAGGGGAAGACGTGAAAGCCGAAAGCGGTGGCCTTTGGGAGTGGCTGGTCCCCTTCGCCTTCATCCTGTGCGCGGGCTGGGCGATCTGGCATGCCCCCGCCTACCTTCTCGACTTCATCCCGCCCGCCAGCCAGAGCCTCTTCGATCAGATGAGCGAGCTGCACGCGCGCAAGGACGTGAGCCCGGGCCTGGCCGGTTTGTTCGGCGGCTACGCCGACCCGATCGACTGGGCGGCCTTGGTCCTGATTCCGGTCCTCTTCGTGATCGGAACCCGGACCGTGCGCGTGGCCCACATGGAGTTCCCGCATTGGCGCCCGATCGACCGGATCGCGCTCTTCATCGGCCGCGTGACCATGGTCCTGATCATCTCGATGACCCTGGTCATGCTCTACGAGGTCTTCCTCCGCTACGCCCTGGAACAGCCGACCTTGTGGGCCAACGAGCTGACCCTTTGGATCGCCGGCTTCGTGTTCCTCTGCTCCGGCCTCTACGCCATGCAGCAGCGCTGCCACATACGGATCTTCCTGCTCTACGACGCCGTTCCGCGCTGGATGCAGCGAAGCTTTGACGTGCTTTCGGCCCTCCTGCTGGTGGTCTTCGCCTTCTTCCTCGTCTTCGGCAGCTACCACCAGGTCTTCGTGATCAAGTTCTACAAGTGGGAGATGTTCGGGACCGCCTTCGATCCGCCGATCCCGGCGACGGTGCAGCCGATGATCCTGATCATCGTCACCCTCGTCGCCGCCCAGGCCGTCGTGAACCTGATCTCCGACTGGAACCTCAAGCCGACCGTGCACACCGCTGCGGACGACATCGACGAAGACGAGCTCGAGGCCATCAAGCGCAGCGTGAGTTCGGACTGATGGACGTCGGAACGATCTCCCTCGTCCTGGTCTTCGGGCTGATCTTCCTGCTCGGGATCGGCATGCCGCTCGGCTTCGCCTCGGCCGTGCTCGCGCTCGTGGTCCTGGTCATGAAGTTCGAGCCGAACCTCCTGTTGAACCCCTTCAGCTTCGGCGACGGCATGCTGACCGGGCGGCCGGGGACCGGCGCGCTCTATATCCTGACCCAGAAGATCTTCGACCTCCTGACGGAATACGTGCTCATATCCGTGCCCCTCTTCATCTTCATGGCGGCGCTCCTGGAGCGCTCCGGCATCGCCAAGGAGATGTACGACGCGCTCGACTTCTGGCTCTCGCGCGTGCGCGGCGGGATCGCCATCGTGACCTCGCTCATGGCCGTCATCATGGCGGCGATGTCGGGGATCATCGGCGGCGAGGTGGTGCTTCTGGGCCTGATCGCCCTGCCCCAGATGCTGCGCCTCGGCTACGACCAGAACCTCGCCATCGGCACCATCTGCGCCTCGGGTTCCCTGGGAACCATGATCCCGCCCTCGATCGTGCTGATCATCTACGGCCTGATCACCGAGACCTCGATCAAGGCGCTCTTCACCGGAGCCTTCCTGCCCGGCTTCATGCTGGCGAGCTTCATCATCCTCTACATCGTGGTCCGCACGCAGCTGAAGCCCTCCTTGGCGCCGCTGCCGGATCCTGGGCCGGACGATCCCACCGGATTGCAGAAGCTCGGCATGTTCGGGGCCTTCCTCTCCGTCCTCCTGGCCGGGGTCTCGGCGCTGCTCTTCCTGCGCGCGCTCTTCTTCACGGTCACGGGGCAGAACGCTGATCTCGGCGAAAGGGTCGAGCCCATCTTCCTCGGCATGACCCATCACCTGCCCTACCTCGCCGGCTTCGCCGTCGCCGGCGTGGTGCTGGCGCTCTTCGTCTTCGGCCGCGAGCGATCGAAGGCCGGATGGCAGCACGGCAAGGGGCTGGTGCCGCCCTTTACCGTCATCGGGGTCGTCCTGGGCTCGATCTACGGCGGGATTTCCGGGATCACCGAGGCGGCCGGCATGGGCGCCCTCGCGGTCTTCATCATCGCGGTCTTCCGCGGCGAGGCCTCGATCGGGCTGATCTGGGAAAGCCTGATGCGAACGCTCAGGTCGACCGGGACGATCATCTGGGTCACGGTCGGCGCCGCCGCCCTCTCCGGGGCCTACACCCTGGCCGGCGGGCCGCGCTACATCGCCGACCTCATCGTCGGCGCCGACATGCCGGCCATGCTGGTGCTCCTGACGATGATGCTCATCCTGCTCTTCATGGGTGCCTTCATGGACTGGGTGGGCATCGTGCTCCTGATCATCCCGGTCTTCCTGCCGATCGTGCAGCGCCTGCCGATCGAGGAGATCGGTCTGATCGGTCAGCTCGAGCCGCAGCACGTGGCCATCTGGTTCGGCGTGCTCTTCTGTATGAACATGCAGGTGAGTTTCCTATCGCCACCCTTCGGACCGGCTGCCTTCTATCTCAAGTCGGTGGCGCCGCCGCACATTTCGCTCACCGACATCTTCAAGGGCTTCCTGCCCTTCATCGGCGTGCAGCTCGTGGCGCTTTCCATCCTGCTGATCTGGCCGACGATCGTGACCCTGCTACAGTAGCGACGAGGTGACGCCATGCTGACGCAAAGCGAAGTCGAGCGCTTTCGGTCGCAGGGGTTTCTGGTGGTCGAGAAGGTCGTGGACGCCGCGACCCTGGAGGCCCTGCGCCGGGAATACGCGGCGCTCCTGGACCGCCTCTACGCCGGGTGGTACGGGCAGGGGCTGCTCGAGGTCGCGCCCGAAGGGCTCTCCTTCTGGGAGAAGCTGGACCAGTGCCACAGGGGCGGCTTCGACTGGTATCAGCCCTTCGACATCAGCCTGCCGCACCACGACATCCGCGAGGACACGCCGATGCACTTCGGCCCGGCGGTTTTCGACCTGGTGACCCACCCGAATATCCTCGACATGGTGGAATCGCTGATCGGGCCCGAGATCACCTCCAACCCGATCCAGCACGTCCGGATCAAGCCGCCGCAGCGCGCGGTGCCGCCCTCGGAAAGCCGGGCCCACGTCATCGCGACCGACTGGCACCAGGACAAGGGCGTGACCCTGCCGGAGGCCGACGACACCGAGTTCGTGACCGTCTGGCTGGCGATCACCGATGCGACGGTCGAGAACGGCTGCCTGCAGGTCGCCGCCGGCCGCTACGACGAGATGCTGCCCCATTGCCTGAAGCCCCAGGTCCGCATCGCCGAGGCCTTCGTTCCCGCCGCGGAGACCGCTGTGCCGGTGCCGGTCAAGGCGGGCGGCGCCGTGCTCTTCAATCCCCTGAGGCCGCACGCCTCGCTCCCCAACAAAAGCGACGGCTACCGCTGGTCCTTCGACCTGCGCTACAACGTCACCGGCCAGCCGACGGGGCGCAGCCATTTCCCCGCCTTCGTCGCCCGGTCCCGCCGCGATCCGGGCGCGGCGCTGCGCGACTGGCGGGCCTGGAAGGAGATGTGGGAGGAGACCCGCCGGCGCCTCGCCAACTCCCCGCACATTCCGCAGCACCGCTGGGATTCGACCAGCCCCCATTGTGCGTGAGGCTCAAGGATGAAACGGGTAGGGGTCGTCGGCATCGGCGACATGGGCTCCGGACTGGCCAAGAACCTCATGGCCGCCGGCTTCGAGGTCTTCGGCTTCGATCCCGCGGAGGCGAGAGCGAAGGCCTTCGCCGCCGCCGGCGGCCGGTTGCTGAGCTCGCCGCAAGAGGTCGGCGCCCAATCGGAGGCGGTCTTCGTCATGGTCCTGAACGGCGGCCAGGCGAAGCAGGTGGTGCTCGGCGCCGAGGGCGAGGGCGGCCTGCGCGCGAGCATGGCGCCGGGCTCGGTGATCGTCCTGACCGCGACCATCAAGCCGGGCGAGGCCCGCGACCTGGCCGCGGCGCTGGAGGGCAGCGGCATCCACCTGGTCGACACTCCGGTCAGCGGCGGCTTCCCCGGCGCCCAGAACGGCACCCTGACCATGATGGCCGCCGGCACGGATCAGGCCCTGGCGGCCGCCCGCCCCGCGATGGAGGCGGTCAGCGCCACGATCCACCGGGTCGGCGCCGAGCCCGGCATGGGCCAGACGGTCAAGGCCTGCCTCCAGGCCCTGATCGGCTCGGTCTTCTCCGCCGCCTTCGAGGCCTCGGCGCTCGCCGCCCGGGCCGGGGTCAAGGGCGAGGTCCTGCACCAGGTGGTCTCGACCTCCAGCGCCGGCTCGGTCATCACCAGCGGTGCGCTGGAGAACGTCATGAACCGCCGCTTCGAGGGCACCGGCAGCCACATCGACACCATGCACAAGGACCTGACCATCTCCCTCGACCTCGCCCGCGACCTCGGCGTGCCGCTCTTCATGGCCGCGACCGCCATGCAGCTCTTCGAGGCCGCCCGGACCCGGCACCCGGAGGGCGACAACCAGGTCGTCGCCCGGATCTACGAAGAGATCGTCGGC
>JASJBF010000046.1 GCA_030066685.1 Kiloniellales bacterium
CCGCCACCGCCACCACCGCCGCAGGTGGCCAGCGCTTTACTTTCCACGATGGACAGGGTGCCAAGATCGAGCTTCACCGGAAGCACCGCGATCAGGGAGGCCGCCGCCAGGACCGAGGTCAGCACAGTGATCCGGCGCAACCGGGAACGAGACACAATCTTCATGTTTGTAATCCCTTAGCCTTTGGGTGCGGAAGCCGAACGGCTTGCCGCAAGCGGTTTCTACAACCACAACCGGTCGTGGGGGTTGCGGCACCCGACGCAGGCCCGTTCCTTGGTCCTGCCGTAGCTGACGTGATCGTCTTTGCCGCCTGGGATACAATTTAGCGAATAATTAGGATTAATAAAGCATAAATAGTGACCGGCACGACTTTTTTGCGATCATTAACACTTATTAACGAACTATTAACGATTCGGATCGCCGCATACTGGCAGGACGTTACGACCCCGAGCGAAAACCGCGCGAGGCGGCGGCCGCCGCGAAGCGAATCCATGAGACCCAGGACGCCTTTACAACCATAAGTCGGAAGCGCGACGCGGTCAGGGCGCAAGCGCCCGATCCGGTCCCCGCGGGCTTCAAACCCCAGCGAATCAGTCGGACAAAGTGCTGGGCCGGTCCGGCCAAGGCACGGCCCCCAGCGCTCAAGGTTATTCCGAGTAAAAACAATGGCCTGCTGCTCGGCTTCGTGATGACCGCCCACAGGGATAACCGGGAAATCCGGTCCTTCTCCGAACCCAGGCATCCAGTATTCCAATACTAAACAATGGGTTAGGCGAGATTTACCATAGAAGCCGGGCGCTTGGCCGGTTATTCTGAGGTACTTGGTCGACAAAGGAGCATCATCCTGGAAGGCGACCGAGCCAGAAGCTTCAGCAAGGGGGAAGTCAATGAAGCTGCTTGCCGACCGGATTCTCGTTTCGACCCTCACGGCCGCCCTGGCGCTGCTCTTCAGCGCCGGCTTGGCCGCGGCAGCGGAAGGCTGCCTGACCTGCCACGAAGGCATCGAGCGTTTCAGCGACGGCGACATGCAGGACACCATCGAGGCCATGGGCGCCGACTTCGGCGACCCGGGCGGCTGCGTGGTCTGCCACGGCGGCGATCCCAAAGCGACCTCGGCGGAGGCCGCCCACCAGGGCGCGCCCGCGGACCTGGCCGAGGACGGCGGCCCCGACATGTTCTATCCCGACCCCGGGTCGATATTCGTCGGCGAGCGGACCTGCGGTCAGTGCCATCAGGGCTATGCGGAGCGGCTGATGAAGTCGCTGATGAACACCGAGGCCGGCAAGATCCAGGGCAACTTCTGGTCCTGGGGCCTGCAGAGCGACCACAAGGTGGTCTGGGGCAACTACGCCCTGAAGGACGAGGACGGCATCGAGCCGGCGGTCGGCACCGAGGCCTACAAGGAGTACATGACCGCCTTCGCCCAGGCCCATCCGGACCAGATGCCGACCGAGATGCAGCAGATCCCCGAGCTGAACGTCGACGACATCTCCGAGCATCCGAACCGGGCCGGCATCACCTACTCCCGCCAGCAGTGCCAGCGCTGCCACGTCGGCGTCTCGGGCCGCGAGAAGCGCGGCGACTACCGCGGCACCGGCTGCTCCTCCTGCCACGTGCCCTATTCCAACGAGGGCCTCTACGAAGGCGGCGACCCAACGATCAACAAGGAGCAGCCCGGACGCGTCCTGATCCACCGCATGCAGGCGACCCGCAAGTCCAAGGTCGCCCACAACGGCCTGGAGTACTCGGGCATCCCCTCGGAGACCTGCAACTCCTGCCACAACCGCGGCAAGCGGATCGGGGTCAGCTACCAGGGCATCATGGAGTTCCCCTACGGCAGCCCCTACAACACGGCCGGCGGCAAGCAGCCCAAGCTGCACACCAAGAACTATCTCTTCATCAAGGACGACCTGCACCACCAGGTGCAGAGCCGCGAGGGCAACCCGCGCGGCGGCCTGCTGTGCCAGGACTGCCACACCTCGATCGACATGCACGGCGACGGCAACCTGCCCGGCACCACCCTGGCGCAGGTCGAGATCGAGTGCGAGGACTGCCACGGCACGGTCGAGAGCTTCCCCTGGGAGCTGCCGCTGGGCCACGGCGAGGAGCACGCCCAGGAGCTGAGCGACGAGCCGCGCGGCCTGACCGACGAATTGCCGGACTACATGCTCTTCGCGACCCAGTACGAGCCCGAGGACGGCTACCTGCTGACCGCCCGCGGCAACCCCTACGGCAACGTCGTCAAGAAGGGCAAGCGGGTGATCCTGCATTCGGCGACCGGCCTCGACTTCGAGGTCCCGGTGCTCAAGCAGCTCAAGCTCGACGACGCCTGGAAATCGCCCAACGCCATGGTCGCCATGGCCGCGGTCGGCAAGCACATGGAGTCCATGGAGTGCTACGCCTGCCACGCCGACTGGGCGCCGCAGTGCTACGGCTGCCACATCACGGTCGACTATTCCGAGGGCAAGACCGACGTCGACTGGATCAAGACCGCCAACGCCCGGGAGGCCAACGGCCTCTCGGCGGACTATCCGCTGGGCACCAACGGCCTGAAGAGCGAGGGCAAGGTCTCGGAGACCCGCTCCTACCTGCGCTGGGAGACGCCGACCCTAGGGGTCAATGGCGAGGGCCGGGTCAGCCCGCTGATGCCGGGCTGCCAGGTCATCACCACGGTGATCGACAAGGACGGCAAGACCGTGGTCGAGAACGAGATCTGGATGACCCCGGAAGGCAAGGGCCTTGACCACGCCGCGGTGCAGCCGCACACGGCCGGGCGCAAAGCCCGCGACTGCGAAAGCTGCCACAACAACCCCAAGGCGATCGGCTACGGGATCGCGGACGGCCGTTTCCTGAAGGGCTACGACAAGGGCTTCGTCGTCGACCTGGAGACCAACCAGGGCCAGACCATCCCGAAGCAGTACAAGACCCAGTCGCCGGCGGTGCCCGAGCTGGACCACGACCTCTCGCAGATCGTCAGCCGCGAGGGCGAGCAGCTGGTCACGGTCGGCTCGCACTGGCCGCTGACCGGGCCGCTGCCGGCCGCAATCCGCGAGAAGATGGAGCGCACCGGGCTGTGCATGGGCTGCCACCAGAACATGGTCGACGAGCAGCTCTGGGCCAAGGTCAACTCGGCGGCCTTCGTCAACAACGAGCAGCATCGCGCGGTCATGAGCAAGGCGCTGCAGTCCTACTCGCGCGAGCGGCCCTAGAACGGGAAGGGAGGATCCGATCATGATGGCACGGAAGAGCCTCCTGGCCGCAGCGGCCGGCCTGCTGCTGGCTTCGGGCCAGGCGACGGCGGACATCTCCGACTATTCGGTGGCCGACCTGCTGGAGCCCTGTGTCGAAGGCGACAACGACTCCCGCGGCGGCGCGGTCCTGGAGATGGAGTGCGAGCAGTACGTCTCGGGCTTCACCGATCTCTACGTCCGCGCCGGCCTGGACAAGCAGGATAACGTCTGCCTGCCGCCGGAGGGCAACCGGGCCGACGAGGTCCGCTGGGCCTTCATGCGCTGGGCTCACGACAACTTCGACCAGCGCAGCATGCCGGCCGTCGACGGCCTGAAGGCGACCCTCCAGGCCCGCTTCAAGTGCAAGCAGTGAGGTCCCGGCGCCGCCGCCCGGGGGCGTGATCGCGAAGCCCGGCCGGCCGGCGGCGCCGCCAGGTCTCCGGGCGCCCGCCCCATGGCAGCGGCGGCCGGGCCTGGCAAGCCCGTTCCCGGTCATTACATAGACACTGGCAGGACGGTCGCCGGCGGGGCAAGACTCGGCCTCGCCGGCAGTGGCCGCCGGGATTGACAGCGCCGGGACGAAAGGTCTTGGTGTCCGATCCGGCGGCGGTGCGCCGTCATCGGGAGAGAACGAAGAACGTCATGCTGCTGTGGTTTGTCTTCGCCGGAATGGCCCTCGCGGTCGCCGGCTTGCTGGTTTGGGCCTTCCTGCGCCAGCCGGCCGCGCCGGGCCCACGGGCCGACTACGAGCTCGAGGTCTGTCGTGCGCAGCTGCGCGAGCTGGAGCGCGACCTCGAGCGCGGCGTGGTGACCGGGGACGAGGCCGAGGCGGCGAAGCTGGAGATCCAGCGCCGGATGCTGGCCGCCGACGCGGCGCGCGAGACCGGCGCGGCGGCCGCCGCGAGCCCCCTGGACCGGGCCCTGCCGGCGGTCCTGGGCGCCCTGCTGCCGCTGACCGCGCTCGGCATCTACGCCTGGCTGGGCAGCCCGGCGGCGACCGGGCCCGCCGCCGGCCCCGTCGCCGAGCGGGCGGCGCCCGGGGCCGAGCAGGGCAACCTGCCCGACATCGAGACCATGATCACCCGCCTCAAGGGCCGCCTGGCCGAGCAGCCCAACGACATCGATGGCTGGATCACCCTGGGCCAGACCTACATGGCGACCGGCCGCTTCCGGGACGCGGTCGGCGCCTTTGACCGGGCCCTGGAAATCCGCGCGGACCTGCCCTTCGTCAACGCCGCGCGCGGCGAGGCCCTGGTCTTCGCCGCCGAGGGCCGGATCCCGCCCGAGGCGCGGGCCGCCTTCGAGAAGACGCTGGAGGGCGACCCGGGCGAGCCGCGGGCGCGCTTCTACCTGGCCATGGCGGCGGAGCAGGACGGCGAGCCGCGCAAGGCCCTGGACGGCCTGGTCGCGCTGCTGTCCGACGCGCCCCCGGGCGCCGAATGGGCCGAGGCCGTGCGCCGCCGCGCCACGGCCCTGGCCGAGGAGCTCGGCGAGGATCCGGCGGCGGTGCTGCCGGCGGCACCGGTGGTGGCCGCGGCGCCGGGCGGCTCCGCGGCCGAGACCGCGGCGGACCCGGCCGAGCTGGCCGCGAAGCTGGCCGAGAACCCCAAGGACTACCAGGGCTGGATCGCGCTCGCCCGGCTGCGCGCCGCGGCCGGCGACGAAGACGGCGCCCGGGCCGCGCTGCAGAGCGGCGCCGAGGCCTATCCGGGCGCGCCCTTTGTCCAGCAGCAGTTCCAGCAGGCCGCCGCCGAGCTCGGCCTGGAGAACGGCGCAAGCGCGCCGCGCGGGCCGACGGCGGCGGACATCAGCGCGGCCAAGGAGATGAGCAGCGAAGACCAGCAGGCGATGATCCGCGGCATGGTCGAGGGCCTCGCCGAACGCCTGGAGCAGGAACCGGAGGACCTCGAGGGCTGGCGTATGCTGGCGCGCTCCTACGGGGTGCTGGGCGAGGCCGAGAAGGCGGCCGAGGTCCACCAGAAGATCATCGCCCTGAGGCCCGAGGACGTCGAAGCCCGGGTCGCCTACGCCGAGGCCCTGATCGCCGCCGGCAACCCGACCGCGCCGCCGCCGCCGGAAGCCGTGGCCGCCCTGGAGCAGGCCCTCGAGCTGGACGCGGCCAACCCCGACGCCCTGTTCCACCTCGGCGAGGCCGCCCGCCGCAAGGGCGACGCGACCAGCGCCGGCATCTACTGGCAGCGGCTGCTCAAGCAGCTGCCGCCGGGCACCGACGAGCGTGCCTGGCTGCAGCAGCGCATCGACAGCCTGCCGAAGGGTGAGTAAGCGCAGGCTTCGACGTCGCTCGCCCGGGCCGCGCCCTTTATCCGCCCTTCGGGAAATCCTTGCTCCAGCACCCCCGCTCAAGTGGCTTGCACCGTCTGCATGAGCGCGTCGTCGTCGCGCCGGAAGTCCGCGACGAGGGTCTCGATGTCGCTGTCCGAAGCGCCGACGCCCTGCAGGACGGCCGTGCTCAGCTGGATGATTCCCTCCGCCCCCTCGGGAACGGCGTGACCGACGCCGCTCGACCGCAGTGCCGACCGGTCTTGATCGCCCCCTGTTCTTTCGTGATCATGAAAACGGGAAACAAGGAGGGCTGGCCGGCGCAAAGGCGTTGCTCCGCGACGACTTGCCGTGACGATCATTGTTCGTCTCCAGGTCAATCAACAGTGGTTGCATCGCGCCTGGTCTCGACCCCGGGCCGGGCCGACGCACACCCAGATGGAGTGAGTTGAGCCCAATTGACAAGCAACGAACCCGTCTTGGGCTCCGAGATGCTCAGACAGCAGTCACAAAGGGTCGGGAGGAGACCTGAATGAAGATGCCGCTTTTGCTCACCGTTTGCGCAGCTCTCACCCTGAGTGTCGCGGAAGCTCGGGGTGGAGACGCCGTCGCCGGGAAGACCAGGTATTTGGTCAACTGCGTCAACTGCCACGGCGCGACGGGGAAGGGCATGGCGAGTTTTCCGTCGCTTGTGGGCAGGGATGCGGACTATATCTCCGATCGCCTCGTCAAGTACCGCAACAGGGAAAAAGTGGGGCCCAATTCCGCCATTATGATGTCGTTGACCGGCGAGCTGTCCGACGACGATATCGCCAATCTCGCCGCTTACGTGTCGACGACCTTTCAGGAGTAGACAAGCCAGGTGCGCGTAAGGATGTCCCTGCATCGGTCGAGCGGTTAGGCGCCACTCCTCTCCGGATCGACCCGGCCGGCCAGCGCGCGCCTCACCCAGTTCAAGTGTGATCTCGCACCCGCACCTATGTGGAGACAGGTCATGCGACGCACGATCCTCTGCGCTGCTGCTGTGGCCGCCCTCGCCTTTCACGCCTGGGCGCAGGACCATGCGACGGAGGGCAAGCGTGCGGTCGCCGGGACTCCGGCGGCTGCGGCCGAGGATGGCGGCCCGAGGCGCTGGCAATCGGCGGCCGACGGCGTGAGTCGAATGCATGCTGCACCCGACGGCGACGCTCCGGTGATCATGACGCTCGCCGGCGGTACGATCCTTTCAAATCTCGGCTGCGCGCGTGCCGGGAAGCGCGTGTGGTGCAACGTCCAACCCCTGCGGGGCAGAGCCCGCGGCTATGTCCTGGCGGAGTCTCTCCATCCGGCCCGCGGTCCGGACGGGACCGTGCCGATGGGCAGCGACGACAGCCTGCCGCGCGCGCGAAAGGGCGATTTCGACGCGAGCGGTCAAATCCCTTGCGCGCAGGTTCGCGGTAAGCCGATGGGCCAGTGCAGGCTCGATGTCGCACGCGGAGACGGCGGCGATGCGACGGTCGTTGTGACTTTCTCGAACGGTTTCAAGCGGATGCTGTTTTTCATTCATGGCGAGTTCGTCAGGGCCGACACCACGATGTCCGGCAGCGGTTTCGATACCGACTGGCGGCTGGAAGACGGGCGCCACATCATTCGCGTCGACGACCAACGCTATGAGCTGCCCGATGCCGTGATCTTCGGCGGCTAGGCCTTATGCCAAGGAGCGCAGGTCCTTCGTTTCTCATGCCTCGTGGCGTTGAGATGGGCGGCCTTGCGGCTCGATGCATCGCTCGACAGCGAGCGGCCTCCGCGGGCGAATCATTTTGAAGCCGCGTCATGTTGAGATACCATCGCAAACACTGGCAGTCCGCTAGAAAAAAAGCACGAATGGGAGGACCTTCAATGAAACGCAGTATGGCTGTGTGGTCGCTTTCTGCGGCCATGGCGGCGACCGCATCCTACGCTACGCCAGCCGCCGCGGACGCCCACGGCAAAGTCCCCAGTCTCAGCCACACCACGGTGCTGTCCGGACTGGAAAGCCCGTGGGACATGGCTTTCCTTCCCGATGGCACTATGTTCTTCACGGAAAAGTGCCGCGGCCTTTCGGTTCGGCTCCCCTCCGGCGACGTCAAGGCCCTGCTGGGAATGACGGGCACCAGCGGCTTCGCGTCGACCGCGGACGATCTGTTCTGCGAGGGGCAGGCCGGCATGCAGGGTGTGGCCGTCGATCCCGACTTTGCCGACAACCGGTTCATCTACGTCTACTCGACGTCCAGCAAGACCGCGCCTGGCAGCAATCGTCTGATGCGGTTGGTGGTGAACGACGATCTGAGCGCGGTGTCTGACCGCACCGACATCGTCGAGGACGTGCCCTACAAGCCGAAAGCCACCGATCATCCCTTCGGCGGCCCCGGTGCGCACAACGGTGGGCGCGTCCGCTTCGGCCCGGACGGAAATCTCTACCTGACCACCGGCGACACGCACAACGGTGCGGTTCCGCAAAGCCCGACGCTCATCGGCGGCAAGGTGCTGCGAATGGACCGCGACGGCAACCCGGCGGAGGGCAACAACCCGCCGGAGGGCTTCGATCCCCGGATCTACACCTACGGCCACCGCAACGTGCAGGGCATCGCCTTCCGCCCGGGCGACGGCACGCCGGTCGTGGCCGAGCACGGGCCCTGGCACTCCGATGAGATCACCGTGCTCGTGAACGGCGGCAACGGCGGTTGGGACCCGCGCCCCAACACTGCCGGCCGCGGCGACTGCCCCAACGACTACTGCGGCTACATGCCGAACCAAATGGAGGGGATGGATCCCGCGGAACGGGTCAAGTTCATGCCGATGACGGACCTCAAGTCCTACCCCGACGCCATGCTGCCGGCCTGGAACAACAATGGTCTTTCTCAGGGCACATCCTCGGCCGCGTTTCTGAGCGGCGAGCAATGGGGTGCCTGGGACGGCCGCATGGTCGTCGGTATCATGGGGATCGGTTTCGGCGGCACAGCGGTCGGAATGCGCATCGACGTGATCGACCTCGCAAAGGACGGCAAGTCCGTCAAGGACGTCACCTCGATGTCCTTGCCGATGGCCGCCGGTCGCTTCCGGTCGGTGGTGCAGGGGCCGGACGGCGCTCTCTACACCGCCGTGGATCAAGGCGACATCCACAAGCTCATGCCGAACTGAGTCCGTGTCAGCCGCGCTGCCCTGGGGCAGTGCGGCTGACCTCTCCGGCTGTCCTTTTGCCGATATCCGCCTCGCCCGCTCTCTCCGCGGTCCACACAGCGACGCCGGCGGCGGGTTCAATCGATGGTCAGGGGCCGTGACGGATGACCGCCCATGGCTGGTTCCGGCCCTCCCCCGCGTCGCTCAATCGCGGCTGCCGTCGGGGCGCCAAGCGCGCATTCAATGGCCAACCTTTCGGGCTCTCTCGCTTTTTG
The DNA here is from genome assembly GCA_030066685.1 of Kiloniellales bacterium. Lineage (NCBI taxonomy): Bacteria > Pseudomonadati > Pseudomonadota > Alphaproteobacteria > Rhodospirillales > Kiloniellales bacterium. The sequence goes on from JASJBF010000046.1 coordinate 8,924, forward strand.
GCTTGTGGTGCGGGTGGAGGGACTTGAACCCCCACGGCCTTGCGGCCACCAGATTTTGAGTCTGGCGCGTCTACCAGTTCCGCCACACCCGCAGGCTCGCCTGAGCCGGGCCCGCCCGGTGCCGGAGGCGGCGGCGGGCGGACCGCGCCCGCATCATAATCGGCGCCCGCGCCGAGGCAACAGGAGAAGCGCCGCGCGAAACCGAGCCAACGACCGTCGTCACTGCAGCGGACCGCTGGCCGGCTCGGGCGCGGGCGGCGGCGCCTCGTGGCAGGGCCCGGCCTGGTGGTGGACCAGCCGCCAGGCGCTGCCGTCGCGCCGGAAGACGTTGGTCGCCACCAGCAGGTTGCCGGCGATCTCCTCGTAGCAGAGCACCACCGCGGTCTCGCCGAGCAGGTGGGCCTCTGCGTTGCGGCAGGTGACCGGGGGCGAGGCCGGGTTGCCCAGGATCCCGCGCCAGGACTCCAGCACCGCCGGCCGGCCGGTCAGGGCCCGCCAGCCCGGATGGATGCAGGACACCGGCTCGGCCTCGGCCCAGACCGCCGCCATGGCCTCGAAGTCGCGGGTTGCGAAGGCCAGGTAGAAGGCCTCGTTGGCGAAGAGCACGGCGTCGCTGTCGCCCATGGCGGCAGGCCTCCTTTCAGGTACAAGGAGAATCCAGAATGAGAGCCTAGAGCACGATGATATGAGGTTAAAGCAACCTCATATCTGAATCGTGCTCTAAATTCTTGAAGAAGAGCGGGATTCAGATTCGAAGTCCAATCGACTTCGAATCATCCCGCTCTAGCACCGCGGCGGTCCTTGCGGGCCAGGGAATCGCGGATCGGCACCGAAGCCGGAGGGCGGCGGCGATTGCCTGGGCCGGCCGCGCCTGATAAAGGAGCCCTGCCGTCCCCAGCCGGAGCCCCGCCCGCGTGCTGCGCCGCACCTACGACTGGACCATGGGCCTCGCCGCCCATCGCTACGCGACCAGCGCCCTGATCGCCGTCGCCTTCATCGAAAGCTCCGTCTTCCCGATCCCGCCGGACGTCCTGCTGATCCCGATGGTCCTGGCGGCGCGCGAGCGGGCCTGGACCATCGCCGGCCTGGCGACCCTGGCCTCGGTGCTCGGCGGACTGCTGGGCTACGCCATCGGCTATTTCTTCTACGAGACGGTCGCCAAGCCGCTGATCGACCTCTACGGCTACGGCGCCAAGTTCGGCGACTTCCAGCTGCGCTACCAGGACTGGGGCGCCTGGATCGTCTTCATCGCCGGAGTGACGCCCTTTCCCTACAAGGTGATCACGATCACCAGCGGCGTGGTCCAGCTCGACCTTCTCGTCTTCACCCTGGCCTCGATCCTGGCCCGGGGCTTGCGCTTCTTCGTCCTGGCCGGGCTTCTGTGGTACTTCGGGCCGCCGATCCGCGACTTCATCGAGCGCCGCCTGGGCCTGGTCTTCACCCTCTTCTGCGTCCTGCTGGTCGGCGGCTTCGTCGTCGCCCGCTACCTTCTGTAGCCCGCCATCTTGGCTGGCCAGAACCCGGCCTGGCGCCTATATCTGACGGCATGATCGTCGACGCTCTCGCCCGCCCCCGGATCGCGCCGGCCGCCATCGCCCTGGTCGGCCTGAGCGCCCTGGCGGCGGCCTATACCGCGCAGTACGGCTTCGGGCTGGAGCCCTGCGTGCTCTGCCTCTATCAGCGCGTGCCCTACGCCCTGGCCCTGGCCCTGGGCGTGATCGGGGTCTTCGCGCTGCGCCCGGCCGGCCTGCAGCCGCTTCTGGTCCTGATCGCCGGTCTGACCTTCCTCGCCGGGGCCGGCATCGCCGGCTACCACGTCGGGGTCGAGCAGCACTGGTGGGCGGGCACCGCAAGCTGCGCGACGCCCGGCTTCGACGCCAACCTCTCCCTGGAGCAGCTGCAGCGCCAGCTCGACGAGGCGGCGAGCTTCGTGCCCTGCGATGAGGTCGCATGGTCGCTGTTCGGAATCTCCATGGCCGGCTACAATCTCCTGGCCTCGCTGGCCCTGGCGGCCGTCTGCCTGCTGACCGCCGTGAGGCTGCGGAACCCGAGGACACCATGACCGAGAAGGCCGACGTCAAGCAAAACGGCAGCAAGGGACCCGCGCGCAGCGGCCGGCCCTACCTGCCCGGCGACCTGACCCCGGAGCAGACCCTGGCGCGGATGATTCGGGTCGACCAGGCCGGAGAGTACGGCGCCCGGCGGATCTACGAGGGCCAGCTCGCGGTCCTGGGGCGCAGCCCGGCAGCGGCGACGATCCGCAAGATGCACGAGCAGGAGCTGGCGCACCTGGAGACCTTCGACCGCCTGGTCGCCGAACGCCGGGTCCGGCCGACCCTGCTGCAGCCGGTCTGGCACGTCGCCGGCTTCGCCCTGGGCGCCGCCACCGCGCTGCTCGGCGAGAAGGCCGCGATGGCCTGCACGGTCGCGGTCGAGGAGGTCATCGACGAACACTACGCCGGGCAGGCCGAGCGCCTGGGCGACGACGAGCCCGAGCTGAAGAAGGCCATCGAGGACTTCCGGGCCGACGAGCTGGAGCACCGCGACATCGGCCTGGAGCACGACGCCGAGGGCGCGCCGGCCTACCCGCTGCTCTCGGGCGCGATCAAGGCCGGCTCGCGCCTGGCGATCTGGCTGTCCGAGCGAATCTGACCCCGCCGGGGCGGGCCAGCGGGCGGAAAGCGGGACCATGAGCCAGGCCTCCGGCCCCCGCGTCGCCCTCGCCGGCATGATCCTGGAGAGCAACGCCTTCGCGCCGCCGGCGACGGAGGATGACTTCCGCGAGAAGCTCTATCTCGAAGGACCGGCGCTGCTGGACGAGGCCCGCCGGGCGCCCTCCCTGGTCCCGCGGGAAGTCTCGGCCTTCGTGCGGGCCATGGACGAGACCGGACCCTGGCAGCCGGTCCCGGGGCTGCTGACCGCCTGCCCGCCCAAGGGCCCGGTCGAGGCCGGCTTCTTCCACGCCTCCCTGGACAGGATCGTCGCCGCCCTGGAGGCCGCAAGGCCCCTCGACGGTGTCTACCTGGCCCAGCACGGCGGCATGACCGCGACCGACGGCCCCGATCCCGACGGCGCGCTGATCGCCGCGGTGCGCGCGGCGGCCGGGCCGGAGGCCAGGATCGTGGTGACCCTCGACCTGCACGCCAACATCTCGGAGCGCATGGTCGAGGCCAGCGACTTGCTGATCGCCTACCAGACCAACCCCCACGTCGACATGCGCCTGCGCGGCGAGGAGGCGGCGGTGACCCTGCGTAAGCTGCTGGCCGGGACCCGCGCCGAGACCGCCTTCATCCGCCTGCCCCTGGTGCCGCCCAGCGTGACCCTGCTGACCGCCGAAGGCCCGTACGGCGAGATGATCGCCTACGGCCAGCGCCGCCTGCAGGAGCTCGGCGGCCGGATCCTCAACGTCTCGGTGCTCGGCGGCTTCGCCTTCTCCGACACGCCCAAGAACGGGGTCGCGGTTCTGGTCGCCGGACGCGACGACCCGGCGGCGGCGCAAGGCCTGGCGCGGGAGATCGCCGAGCTGGGCTGGTCCCGGCGGCAGGCCTTCACCCGCCGCCTGACGCCCCTGGATGAGGCCGTCGGGCTGGCGCTGGCGACCGCCTCGGACCCGCGGCGCCCGGCGGTCATCTTCTCCGACGCCGGCGACAACCCCGGGGGCGGCGGGGGCGGCGACACCACCGCCCTGCTCGCCGCCCTGGCTGCGGCCGGCGCGCGAGGCGTCCTGATCGGCGGCTTCTACGATCGAACCCTGGCGGCCGAGGCCCATAGCTTCGGCGTTGGCACCCGCTTCGAGGCCGTGTTCAACCGCGATGGCGGCGGCAAGTTCGCCGAGCGCCTGGCCCTGCCGGCCCGGGTCCTGGCCTTGAGCGACGGCGACCTGGTCGGGCGGCTGGGCATCTTCGCCGGCCGGCGTCTGGCGCTGGGCCCCTGCGCGGCCCTGGCCCTGGGCGAGGACGAAGGCATTACCGCGGTGGTGATCTCGAGCCGGCAGCAGGCCGCCGACCCGGTCTTCCTTGAGGCCTTCGGCCTCGACATCGCCGCGGCCCGGGTGGTCGCGGTCAAGTCGCGCGGCCACTTCCGCGCCGGCTTCGCGCCCTGGTTCCCGCACGATCGGGTCTACGAGGTCGACACCCCCGGCCTGACCTCGCCGGTTCTGGAGCGCTTCGACTGGCGCGGCCTGCCGCGCCCGGTCTACCCCCTCGACCCGGAGACGGACTGGAACCCGCCGGACTGGCCCTGAGGGCCAGGGCCCAGCCGTGGGGCGCCGGCTAGAGCGGGATGATTTGAAGCCGATTGGGCTTCAAATCTGAATCCCGCTCTACTTCACCAGGTTAGAGCACGGTTCAGGTGTGAGGTCGATTCGACCTCATACCATCGTGCTCTACGGCAGCTTGTAGTTGAGCTCCGGCAACGACATCAGGCCGGCGGCGGATTCGACGACCGAACCGCTCTTCAGGTTGACGACCAGCTCGGAGAAGGCCGTGCGGGCCTTCAGCGGGCTGCCCCCGGTGATGCCCTGGAACTCACCGGTCCCGGCGGTCAGCTTGAAGTCGCCTTCGCAGCCGAGGAAGTCCTTGCCCGAGCAGGTCCAGTCGGCGAAGACGTTGTGGCCGTCGCGGTCGGTGATGATGCACTTGCCCTCGCCGGTCTGGGCGCCGGACTTGAGGTCGATCACGAAGTCCCCCGGGCAGAGAATATCCGCGGTGTCCAGTCGGCCCTCGGCGCTCTTGACGTAGAGGGTCCCCGCCATGACTCCGATGAAAAGCGCTTCGTCCTGGCCGGTCTGGAAGAAGCGGCCCTGGCTGACCCAGGCCGACGTCGCCGTCAGCTTCTGCTCCTCGGCCGCCGCCGGCGCCTGGAGGCCGCCGACGACAATGATCGCCGCGGCGAGGCAAAGGCCACTGGTTAGTCTGCGCATCCCTCAAGTCCTCCTCGTGCAAAGGGGGCGCTGCGGCGCCCGGTCGTCGTGGCCGTCGCTCCGGCTGCCGGACGGGTCCCACGTCCGGCGATGGTGCTAAGGCTCACACGGTCAAGCTTACGTTGAGACCTGCCGCCTAGACCAGTTCCGTGTGCGGCACCCGGGTGGTTTCGCGGCGCACGTGGCGCATGAAGGCGCGGCCGGCGGCCGGCAGCGGCGCCGCTGCCGAGACGATGAAGGCGGTCAGGTAGGCGAGGCGCGGCGCGAAGGGACGGATCACGACCGCGCCGTCGGCCCTGAGCGCGACCGGGAAGGGATTGAGCACGGCGACCCCGAGCCCGGCCCGGACCAGCTCGTAGGCCGAGACCGCGGTCGCCGTCTCGACCACGATGCGGCGCTCGACCCCCGCCTCGGCGAAGACCCGGTCGGTCGCGGCCCGCGAGGAATGCCGCCGGGTCAGGGCGACATAGGGCTGGTCGCGCAGGTCCCTGGGCCGGATCACCTCCCGCCCGGCCAGGGGCGAGTCCGCCGGCAGGACGCAGACGCCCTCCGAGCGCAGGAAAGGCTCGACCCGCACGCCGCTGTGGCGGATCTCGGAATCGGTGATCCCCAGGTGGTAGCGCTGCTCGGCGATGCCGGGCACCAGCACGTCGGTGCCGCGGATGTCGAGGCTGATCGCCTGCTCCGGATGGAGCTTCAGGAAGCTGGCGATGTGCGGGTGCAGGAAGCGGTGCGCCAGGGTCGGCGGGATCGCCAGGCGCAGGGCCTCGGCCGAGGTGATCGACCAGCCGACGTCGTCGAGGCGCAGCAGGGCATCGAACATCGGCTCGAGATCCCGGTTCAGGGCCAGGGCCTCGGCGGTCGGCAGCAGGCGGCCGCCCTCGCGCTCGAAGAGGATCTTGCCCAAGCGGGTCTCCAGCTGAGCGAGGGCGCGGCTGACCGCCGGCTGGGAGATGCCGAGGCGCCGTGCGGCCGCGGTCGCGGTGCCGGCCTCGATCACCGCCCGCAGGGCCTCGAGCTCCCGGAGACTCCGCCAATTCGCCCGCAATCGACCGTCCTTCGCCCTCGGCCTGCCTTATGGAGGCATAACTATAGCGTATAGTTTTTGCTCTTTGCCATGCAGATTCCTTGGCTAGACTGAGGTGAAGGCCAGCGACACGGCTTGGCCCCCCGGGGCGACTTGGGCTAGCGTCGGGCCGGACAGAACGACAAGGGCGTCGCGACGAAGACGCCCGATGACAACAGGGAGAATAGTCACATGGGTTTTCCGTTTCGCCTGGCCGCAGGCGCCTTGGCGGCCGCTTTGGTCCTGCCCGGCACTCTGGCGGCAAAGGAACTGACCGTCGGGCTCGCCTCCGAGCCCTCCTCGATCGATCCGCACTACCATAACCTGACGCCGAACAGCGCCCTGGCCCGGGAGATTTTCGACCGGCTGATCATGCCGGATGACAAGCAGGTCCTGAAGCCGGGCCTGGCGGTCTCCTGGAAGGCGATCGACGACCTGACCTGGGAGTTCAAGCTGCGCGAGGGCGTGACGTGGCACGACGGCTCGCCCTTCACCGCCGACGACGTGGTCTTCACCTTCGAGCGCGCCCCCGATGTCCCCAACAGCCCTTCCAGCTTCGGCACCTACCTGAAGGGCAAGGCCATCGAGAAGGTCGACGACTTGACCGTCCGCATCAAGACCGAGGCGCCCTACCCCTTGATGCCCAACGACATTTCGACCTTCTCCATCGTCTCCAAGAAGCACGGCGAGGGCGCCGGCACCGAGGACTACAACTCGGGCAAGGCGGCCGTCGGCACCGGCGCCTACAAGTTCGTCGAGTGGGTCCCGGGCGACCGCATCGTCCTGGAGCGCAACGACGACTACTGGGGCGAGAAGGCCGAGTGGGAGAAGGTCACGATCAAGCCGATCAAGTCGGGCCCGGCCCGCCTGGCGGCGCTCTTGGCCGGCGACGTCGACTTCATCGAGGGCGTGCCGACCACCGACATCGAGCGCCTGCGCGACAACAAGGACATCACGCTCAGCCAGGGCATCTCCAACCGGGTGATCTACCTGCACCTGGACCACTTCCGGGACGACTCGCCCTTCGTCAAGGCGAAGGACGGCGGCGCAATCAAGAATCCGCTGCGCGATGCCCGGGTGCGCAAGGCGATCTCCAAGGCGATCAACCGCGACGCCATCGTCGAGCGGGTCATGGAGGGCGTCGCGGTCAAGGCGGGCCAGCTGCTGCCGGAGGGTTTCTTCGGCGTCAGCGAGAAGCTCCAGCCGGTCGGCTACGACCCCGAGGGCGCCAAGAAGCTGCTCGGCGAGGCCGGCGTCGGCGACGGCTTCCAGCTGACCATCCACGGCCCCAACGACCGCTACATCAACGACGCCAAGATCGCCGAGGCGGTGGCCCAGATGCTGACCCGGGTCGGCATCAAGACCGCGGTCGAGACCATGCCGAAGAGCGTCTACTTCAAGCGCGCCTCGCGCGGCGCCGACGGCCTGCCGGAGTTCAGCTTCGTGCTGGTCGGCTGGGGTGCGGGCACCGGCGAGGCCTCCTCGCCGCTGAAGTCGCTGCTGCATACCTACGACAAGGAGCGCGGCTTCGGCGCCTCCAACCGCGGCCGCTACTCCAACCCGGAGGTCGACAGGCTGGTCGAAGAGGCCCTGGCCACCATCGACGACGGCAAGCGGGCCGCCCTGCTGGCCCAGGCGACCGAGGTCGCCATCGAGGACGGCGGGATCATCCCGCTGCACTACCAGGTCAACACCTGGGCCGGCCGCAAGGGCATCGTCTACACGGCACGCACCGACGAGACGACGCTCTACACCGGCATCCGCAGCGAGTGAGGGCGCGGGGCGGGCGGTCAAGGGATCGCCCGCCCCTTTCGCCTTGTACCACCAGATGGCACGCGTCTCGGAAACACCCTCGCTGTCATGCCCGGACTTGATCCGGGCATCCATGGCGAAAGCGGCACGATGGATCCCCGGGTCAAGCCCGGGGATGACAGCCGGAGTGTCGGGCCGGAGGAAGCCAAGAAAGTGCAAAGGCCCGCCGGGAGCCTAGGGCATGTCGGTCTTCATCATCCGCAGGCTGATGCAAAGCGGGATCGTCGTCCTGGTGATGTCGGTGCTGGTCTTCTTCGGGGTCAACGTGATCGGCGATCCGGTCGACATGCTGATCAACCCCGAGGCCGACCAGGAGGACATCGAGGCGACGATCCGGGCGCTCGGCCTCGACCGGCCGATCCACGAGCAGTACTGGTACTTTCTCGTGAATGCCCTGAGCGGCGACCTGGGCAAGTCCTTCATCTTCGGCGAGCCGGCCCTGAAGCTCATCCTGCAGCGCATGCCGGCGACCCTGGAGCTTGCCCTTGCCGCCCTGCTGCTGTCGGTGGTCATCGGCATCCCGCTCGGGGTCTACGCCGGGCTCAAGCCCGACTCCTGGGCCAGCAAGTCGATCATGGCCGGCTCGATCCTCGGCTTCAGCCTGCCGACCTTCTGGGTCGGCCTGATGATGATCATGCTCTTCGCGGTCATGCTCGGCTGGCTGCCCTCGACCGGGCGCGGCGACACCGTCCCGCTGCTCGGGGTGCCGGTCAGCTTCCTCACCTGGGACGGCCTGTCGCACCTGCTGATGCCGGCCTTGAACTTGGCGCTGCTAAAGATGTCCCTGGCGATCCGCCTGGCCCGCGCCGGGGTCCGCGAGGCGATCCATCAGGACTACATCAAGTTCGCCCGCGCCAAGGGCCTGCGCCCGGCGCGCATCATCCGGGTCCACCTGCTGAAGAACATCCTGATCCCGGTGACCACGGTCATGGGCCTGGAGTTCGGCAACCTCATCGCCTTCTCCCTGGTGACCGAGACGGTCTTCGCCTGGCCCGGAATGGGGAAGCTGATCATCGATTCCATCAACAACCTCGACCGGCCGGTGGTGGTCGCCTACCTGATGATCACGGTCCTGCTCTTCGTCCTGATCAACCTGGTGGTCGACATCCTCTACTCGGTCCTGGACCCGCGGGTCCGGCTGCAGGACATCAAGGCATGACCGCCTCTCTGGACGAGCGCCTGGTCGACACGCCTGAAACCTCCCCCGAGGCCGCCGCGGCCGGCGCCGCGGAAGGGGTGCAGACGCCCTTCCGGCGCTTCGTCTCGGACTTCTTCGAGGACCGGATCGCGACCGGCGCCCTGGTCGTGCTGCTGGCCATCGTCTTCATCGCGTTGACCGCGCCCTGGATCTCGCCGACCGACCCCTACGACCTGGCCGTGGTCGACGTGATGGACGGCAAGCTGGCGCCGGGGGCGACCAGCTTCGACGGCTCGGTCACCTATTGGCTGGGCACCGACGGCGCCGGCCGCGACCTGCTGAGCGCCATGTTCTACGGCCTGCGCACCAGCATCGGGGTCGGCATCATGAGCGGCCTGATCGCGCTGATCTTCGGCACCGCGATCGGCCTGACCTCGGCCTATTACGGCGGCCGGGTCGATACCCTGATCATGCGCGTCGTCGACCTGCAGCTCAGCTTCCCGGCGATCCTGGTCGCCCTGATGCTGGTCACCATCCTGGGCAAGGGCGTCGACAAGATCATCATCGCCCTGGTCATCGTCCAGTGGGCCTACTACGCGCGCACGGTGCGCGCCAGCGCCCTGGTCGAGCGGCGCCGGGAGTACGTCGAGGCGGCGACCTGCCTGGCCCTGCCGCCGCGGCGCATCCTGTTCCGGCACCTGCTGCCGAACTGCCTGCCGCCGCTGATCGTGGTCGGCACGGTGGAGACCGCGCGCGCCATCGCCCTGGAGGCGACCCTGAGCTTCCTCGGGGTCGGCCTGCCGGTGACCGAGCCCTCTCTCGGCCTTCTGATCGCCAACGGCTTCGAGTACATGCTGAGCGGCAAGTACTGGATCAGCTTCTTCCCCGGGATCGCGCTGCTGATCACCATCGTCTCGATCAACCTGGTCGGCGACCAGCTGCGCGACGTCCTCAACCCGCGCCTGGAGCGCTGAGCAGGTGAGCCACGACACCGCGACGCTCCAGGTCAAGGACCTCCAGACCCACTTCTTCACCAAGGACGGAGTCGCCAAGGCGGTCGACGGGGTCAGCTTCACCGTGGAGCGCGGCGAGGTCATGGGCCTGGTCGGCGAGTCCGGCTCCGGCAAGTCGGTGACCGGCTTCTCGATCATCGGCCTGGTCGATCCGCCCGGGCGGGTGGTCGGCGGCGAGATTCTGTTCAACGGCGAAGACCTGCGCCAGGCCGGGGAGGAGCGTCTGCGCGACCTGCGCGGCAACCGCATCGCGATGATCTTCCAGGACCCGATGATGACCCTGAACCCGGTCCTGCGCATCGACACCCAGATGATCGAGACCATCCTGGCCCACGAGCAGGTCGATCAGCGGACCGCGCGGACCCGCGCCCGCGACGCCCTGGGCCAGGTCGGCATCCCCTCGCCGGAGGAGCGCCTCAAGGCCTATCCGCACCAGTTCTCCGGCGGCATGCGCCAGCGGGTCGCGATCGCCATCGCGCTCCTCAACCGGCCGGACCTGATCATCGCCGACGAGCCGACCACGGCGCTGGACGTCACCATCCAGGCGCAGATCCTGCACGAGGTCCAGAAGCTCTGCCGCCAGACCGGGACCGCGCTGATCTGGATCACCCACGACCTCGCGGTGGTCGCCGGCCTGGCCGACCACCTCTGCGTCATGTACGCCGGGCGCATGGTCGAGACCGGCCGGGTCGACGACGTGATCGACCGGCCCCTGCACCCCTACACCCACGGCCTGATCGGCTCGGTGCCGAGCCAGAACCGCCGCGGCCGGCGCCTGACCCAGATCCCGGGGATGACGCCCTCCCTGCTGGGCCTGCCGGTCGGCTGCGCCTTCCGCGCGCGCTGCGACCGGGCCGATCACGCCTGCTACAAGGAGCCGCCGATCACCGAGCCCCTGGCCGGGCGGGAGATCCGCTGCTTCCATCCGCACATCGGCAGCGCCGAGGAAGCCGCCGGGGAGGGTGCAGCGTGACCACCCTGCTGGAAGTCGCGGACCTGTCCAAGCGCTTCGTGAAGTCGCTCGACCTGGCCGGGCGCATCGCCCGGCGCCTAGGCGCCGACGTCCGCGAGGAGGTGGTGCACGCGGTCGACGGGGCCTCCTTCGCGATCAAGCAGGGCGAGGTGGTCGGCCTGGTCGGCGAATCCGGCTGCGGCAAGTCGACGGTCGGGCGAATGGTCGCCGGGATCCTGGAGCCGAGCGCCGGCGAGGTGCGCTTCCGGGGCTTGCCGCTCTCGACCGAGACCGGGCGCGCGGCGCGCGACGTCTCGCTGAAGATCCAGATGATCTTCCAGGACCCCTTCGCCTCCCTGAACCCGCGCCTGCGGGTCGCCGAGATCATCGGCGAGGCGCCGCGCTTCCACGGCCTCTGGAGCGCGGCCGAGGCCGAGGACAAGCTGGCCGAGGTCCTGCTGCGGGTCGGCCTCGACCCCAGCTACCGGCGCCGCTATCCGCACCAGTTCTCCGGCGGCCAGCGCCAGCGCATCGGCATCGCTCGGGCGCTCGCGGTCGCGCCCGAGTTCCTGGTCTGCGACGAGGCGGTGGCGGCCCTCGACGTCTCGATCCAGGCCCAGGTCCTGAACCTCTTCATGGACCTGAAGGAGGACCTGGGGCTCACCTACCTCTTCATCAGCCACGACCTGGGCGTGGTCCAGCACCTCTCGGACCGGGTGATCATCATGTACCTGGGCCGCATCGTCGAGGTCGCGGCGACCGAGACCCTCTTCGCCGCCCCCAATCATCCCTACACCAAGGCCCTCCTGGAAGAGGTGCCGCGCATCGATTCCCGGCGCCGCGACTTCGAGCCCATCGTGGGCGAGATCCCCTCCCCCCTCGACCCGCCCCCCGGCTGCCACTTCCACCCCCGCTGCCCCTTCGCGACGGAGCGCTGCAAGCGGGAGGTCCCGGCGTTGAAGGAGGTCGCGCCGGGGCATATCTCGGCCTGCCACCTCAACGACTGAGCGCGGCGGCGCGGGGGTGAGATTTTCTTTCTCTCTCCGGGCCGCACCGAAGCAGACGCATTCGGCCAAGACCGGCGCTTCCTTCGAGCGGTCTGCGCGCTCCGCCCTATACCAAGGAGCGTTGGAGCCCAAAGGAGGACTTCCCAACCCATTCGGTCGGGCTTGTTCCTGGCTCCGGGCAACGGGGCTCCGGAGAGGCCTAGAGCACGATGATATGAGGTTGAACCAACCTCATATCTGAATCGTGCTCTAAACTGTTGAAGTAGAGCGAGATTCAGATTTGAAGTCCAATTAACTTCAAATCATCCCGCTCTAGCGGGCAGCCTCTGCTTTCGACCTTCAGGCCAACGCGACCGTCACGCTTCGATCGCCAACTGCTCCCCGAAGATGAAAGCGGTCGGATGCATCTCGAAGCCCTTGACCCGCTTGTCATAGGCCGTGAAGGCGGAGCGCCAGATGGGCTGGACCAGGGGTCCGTCCTCCTGCATCAGCTTCTGGATCTCGGCCATCACCTCGCGCCTTTTGTTGACGTCGAGGAGACCCTCGGCCTTGGTCAAGAGCGCATCGAACTCGGGATTGGCGTAGCTCGATTCGTTCCACGGCGCGCCGCTCCGATAGGCCAGCGCCAGAACCATCACGCCCAACGGCCGATGCGTCCAGTTGGTCATGCCGAAGGGCACCTTGTCCCAGACATCCCAGAACATACTGCCCGGCATGAGGTTGATCTTGGTCCGGATGCCGGCCTCTTTCCACTGCTCGACCATGGTCTGGACGGCGTTGATCTCCCAGGACTCGTCGGCATTGCAAGCGATCTCCAGGTCGAGTCCGTCCGGATGACCGGCTTCGGCGAGCAATGCCTTGGCGGCCGCGACGTCGCGCTGCATCGTTGGCAGCTCGGCGTATTCGGGATGGATCGGGCAGACGTGATGATGCTCGCCCGGCAGGCCGAGGTTCTGTATGGCGAAGTTCAAGACCGCAGCCGAATCGGTCGCCAGCCGCAGCGCCTTGCGGACGCGCGGATCGTCGAAGGGCTTCTCGGTCACCTTGGTGCGCACCACCGCGGTCTTCGCCGTGACCGCCTGGTAGATCGTCACGTCTGGCAGGGTCTTGATGGTATCGAGGATGTTCAGCTTGGCCTCGTGCAGGCCATGCACCTGTTTCGAGGCCAGCGCTGCCATGCTCGCGCCGGCGTCGTCGCCGAGGTCGATGAACTCCAGGCCGTCCAGGTTTGGCCCTTCCCCCCAGTAGTCGTTCCGCGCCTTGAGCACCGCCCGCTCGCCGACGCTGTAGTCGACCAGGTCGAAGGCACCGGTGCCGTTCGAGCCAGCCTTGAAGACGCCGCCCTCCTCCGGGTCGATGATGTGCATCGGGTAGTGAAAAAGGTGCTCCGGCACGGCGAGTTGCGGCGCCTTGCAGTTCAGCCGAACCGTGTGATCGTCGACCTTCTCGATCGCATTGGCGTCCCACAGCACGGCGGCCTTTTCGCCGTCCTTCTCCACCTCGTTCAGCATGTAGCCGCTCATCAGGCCGATCATCGAGGAGCCGTTTTCAGGGTCGAGCACGTGCTGCAGGTTCCACACCACGTCATCGGCCGTGAACTCGCGGCCATCGTGCCACTTGATGCCCTTCCGAAGGCGGAAGGTCCAGGTGCGGAGATCTTCGCTCGCCTCCCAGCTATCGGCCAGATAGGGCCGTGTGATGTTGTCGTGGCCCGTGCGTGTCAAATACTCGCAGACCTGCCGCGTGATGTCGCTTTCGAACCAGCTGTAGGCATGCGGATTGGTCAGCTCCAGGACGCGCATGCCGATGCGGATCGTGCCGCCTTTCGGCATGGCGGCCCGGGCCGGCGTGACCAAGGTTTCGCCCGTGACCTTGCCGGCAAAAGCATAAGCGGCGCCCGCCGAAACACCCAGCAAGGTGGCCGTGCGGAGGAACTCGCGGCGGTCGCAGAGCCCATCCGAGAACTGCCGCTTCAGCTTCGGGATATAGGGGTGTTCGACCTTGTCATTCATAGCTTCCCTCCCTGATTCGATGGCCTGCAAAGGCCGACAACTTCCCCGCGGCGCCGGGATGAACGCGTCAGATCGGCCGGCTTCCTGCAAGGTTCCCTCCTGCCGAACAGAATACGCCAGCGGTTTCTGACGGAAGCTGATCGTAACAGGTGCCCCGCAAGACGGGAAATGGCTATAGGCGGTCTTCCCGTGGGGTGAGGCGCGACCCGGACAGGGCGTCGAGCAGTTCTTTTTTCGATGGGCCCCGTGCGTGATTCCGGCACGATGGCGCCTGAACCCGGGGCGAGCGCAGACGGCACCCGCGGTCTTTTCGCCTGGAGGATCTGGCAAGATCCGGGGATTTGGGTTAGGAGACGGAAGTCTCGCGGGAGATCCTGCGGCGGAGGGCGCCGCGGGCCGCGGGCGGTGGCCGGGCGAAGGGAGAGAGACATGCTCGAGAAGCGCGAATTCTACATCGACGGCGGCTGGGTGGCGCCGAGAGCCGGCAGGGATTTCGAGGTGATCGACCCCTCGAGCGAGGAGGCGGTCGCGGTGATCTCCCTCGGCGGGCAGGCGGACACGGACGCCGCCGTGGCCGCGGCGCGGCGCGCCTTTCCGGACTGGGCGGCGACCCCGCCGGCGGAGCGGCTGCAGGCCGTCGAGCGCCTCTTCGAGATCTACCAGGCCCGCGCCGAGGAGATGGCCGAGACCATCAGCCGCGAGATGGGCGCCCCGATCGAGATGGCCAAGACCCAGCAGGTCCCGGCCGGCCTGGGGCACATCAAGAACTTCATCCGGGCCGCCAAGGGCTTCGCCTTCGAGCGGCCGCTGGGCGCGCACGCGCCGAACGACCGCATCCTCTACGACCCGGCCGGGGTCTGCGCCCTGATCACGCCCTGGAACTGGCCGATGAACCAGGTCACGCTCAAGGTGATCCCGGCGCTGCTGACCGGCTGCACCATGGTGCTCAAGCCCTCGGAGATCGCGCCGCTCAACGCGCTGCTCTTCGCCGAGATGGTCGACGAGGCGGGCGTGCCGGCCGGCGTCTTCAACCTGGTGAACGGCGACGGCGCGGGCGTCGGCACGCAGCTCTCGGGCCACCCGGACGTCGACATGGTGTCCTTCACCGGCTCGGGGCGGGCCGGCACCGCGATCTCGAAGAACGCGGCCGACACCTTGAAGCGCGTGCACCTGGAGCTGGGCGGCAAGGGCGCGAACATCATCTTCGCCGACGCCGACGAGAAGGCGGTGAAGCGCGGCACCCTGCATTGCTTCAACAACACCGGCCAGTCCTGCAACGCGCCGTCGCGGATGCTGGTCCAGCGCGAGATCTACGATACGGCG
The DNA here is from genome assembly GCA_030066685.1 of Kiloniellales bacterium. NCBI lineage: Bacteria > Pseudomonadati > Pseudomonadota > Alphaproteobacteria > Rhodospirillales > Kiloniellales bacterium. Next base: position 24,168 of record JASJBF010000046.1, read on the forward strand.
GTCGAGACCGCCGGCGTGGTCGCGGGCGCCACCCAGGTCGGCCCCGCCGGCGAGGCCGGGCGCCACATCGGCCCCGCGGTCAGCCAGGCCCAGTTCGACAAGATCCAGACCCTGATCCAGACCGGCATCGACGAGGGTGCGCGCCTGGTCGCCGGCGGCGTCGGCCGGCCGGAGGGCACCAACCGGGGCTACTTCGTCCGCCCCACCGTCTTCGCCGACGTCAGCAACGACATGACAATCGCGCGCGAGGAGATCTTCGGCCCGGTGCTCTCGATCATCCCCTTCGAGACCGAGGAGGAGGCGGTCGCGATCGCCAACGACACGACC